>CAYPAE010000009.1:0-14772 GCA_964408595.1 uncultured Gemmatimonadaceae bacterium
GCTCGATCCTCTACACCCAGCTCGACAGCACTCTGCTCCACCTCGCTGAAGTGGAAGCCAAGGCGGGGGCTGCGGCCACCGGGTCCGATTTCGAGTTCCACGAGGGAGTGCTCCTCGCTTCGCGCGAGAGTCCCACGCCCGAGCTCACCCGGTACGCCCAGCTCTGGGCCAGCGACGGTCGTCCGCTGGTACGGACGCGGAATCTGCCAAGCGACCTCGATCTTCCCTCCGAAGCGGTCTCGGCAGCCCAGCGCGGCACGGTGGGGTGGGCGACGCACGAGTGGCGTGGGCGGTCCATCCGGAGTGTCGTGTACCCGCTCCGACTCATCGGAGCAGCTCACAGAGTGCATTTGCTGCAGGTCGCCGCGCCCACCGAGCCGATCGAGCGGACCCTGTCGGAGTTCGCCGTTCTCGGGATGGCGATGACGATTCTGGCGACGGGCGTGGCGTACTGGATGGGCTGGCGGCTGGCGGGGGTCGCGCTTCGACCGACCCGCGAAATCACGCAGCAGGCCGAGGCGATCGAAGCTGGGACGCTCTCGGAGCGGATCACTGCCCATGCCGATGTTATCGAGTTCACCCGTCTGGTCACCGTGCTCAACGCGATGCTCAATCGCCTCGATCGGGCGTTCCAGGCGCAGCAACGCTTCACCGCTGACGCCAGCCATGAGCTTCGCGGGCCGCTCAACGTGCTCCGCGGCGACATCGAGGTGACCTTGAAACGGGAACGATCCGTCCCGGAGTACCGCGAGACGCTTGAGCGGTGCAGGGAGGAGGTGCTTCGGATCTCTCGCCTGGCAGCGGATCTGCTGGTGCTCGCCCGGAGCGATGCGGGGCTGCCGCTGGAACACCGGACCGAGATCGACCTTCACACGCTGACGGCCCAGATCGCCGAGCGCTATCTGCCGCTGGCCGCGGAACGGAACATCCGCATTCACGTGACCGGGGTGAGTACGGCCGTCGCCGGCGAGGTCACCTTGCTCGAGCGGGTGGTGGCGAACCTCGTGGACAACGCCCTCAAGTACTCCTCGGCGGGCGGCGCCGTGCACGTCGACGTGCAGCAAGACGGAGGCAGTGGCGTAGTCACGATCCGCGACGAGGGCCCGGGCATTCCTGCCGAGCAGGTGCCGTACCTCTTTACCCGGTTCTTCCGTGGCGATCCGGCCCGGCCGCGGGCGGACGGGAGCGGTCTGGGACTCGCTATCGCTCAGGCCGCGACGGCGGCGCACGGCGGGAGGGTGGAATTTCTCGGAAACGCCCCCGGCGCGGTCTTCCGCGTTACGCTCCCGCTGGCCGGCTGAGGCGGCGTCTCGAAGGGGGATCATGATCGTGGGAACCGTCAATGCATATCGCCAGCGTCCTCGGCCGTGGTCGGGCCCGACGAGCGACCGCGTGAGTATGGCTCGGCATCCATCTGAATCAGCGCTCCTGTTCGGAGCAGAGCGGCGGCTGGCCAGAGAACATCGAGGCCGCGCCATGCGGCGCGGCCCCTACCCAGGATTGGCGATCGTACCGCAGGCCGGCATCGGCCCGCGGGCACGGCTTCGGCTCACCTGGTGCCGATTCCGATCCGCCCGCCCACCGACACGGGAAGGAGCTGGAAGTTGTCGCCCTCAGTAAACACGTTGTGGTAGCGGCCCTCGACGAAGATCGCGAAGCGGGGGGTAATCTCGACGTCGGTGCCCACGCCGCCCTCGAGCCCAAACTCGGTCTTAGAGTCGACGTTGCCTGCATCATTACCCTTGACGTCGAAGTTATAGATGCCGCCGCCGCCGAGGATGTACGGACGGATCCGGCTCTCGGCGCCCGTGGGAAAACGGTAGAGCACGCTGAGCGCGGCGTTGAGCACTTGCTGGTTGATGTCAAAGCCACCCAGCTGGTCCTCGTCGCCGAAGATGTACTGATACATGCCGTCCAGCTGGAGACCGAGTCCGCGCGAGCCGGCCGGGATCCAGGAGAACGAGAGGGCGCCCTGCGGACCGCCGGTGAGGGCATCGCTCGTGGAACCGATCGGGAGCGAGACGCCGCCGCCGAATCCGAAGTCATACGTCTGCTGAGCATGGAGCGGCATGAAGCCCAGGGCCAAGCCGAACGCCACGGTCGAGCAGGCAATGAGCAGACGTTTCATACTTGCCTCCTTACTCTTCGGGCGGCCAGAAGCCGCACGCGTTTGCCGGTTGAGCTGCGTGGGTCGGGCAATCACTTCCGGCGATACTGCGGCGGTCGAGACGCGAGACCCGCCATAGAGTACAATGGGGCCCCTGAAGGGAGGATGAACTGCGGGGGAAGAGTCACGCATGGCCGGGTCAACCTTCAACAAACCTTCATCCGCCACTCACCGACTCATCACGGACCGCGCGCTAGGTTGAGGCTGGATCCTCAATCTGCGAGGCCCGTATGTTTGACGTCCTTGTCGCCTCCGGCGCCCACCTTGACGTCAGGCCTCGCTGGGTGACCACCTCTTTGATCACGCACGCGCTGGCCCTCATGCTGGCGGTGGTGGCCACCCAGGCGGCTCTCGACGCCCCGCCGGTCATCGCGCCCGACCCTGCCATACTGCTGTTCGTGCCTAAGCCTCCCCCGGCGCCTCCGCCGCCGGAGGTCAAGCCTGAACCGTCCGCGACCAGCGTCGTCGTGGCCGAGCCACCCCCCAAAGGCTTTCAGACCGTCGCGGCACTGAAAGACATCCCCAGCGTGATTCCGCCGGTCGACCTGACCCAGCGAGCGCTGGACCCACGGGACTTCACCGGCCGCGGGGTGGAGGGTGGTGTGGCGGAGGGCGTCGTGGGCGGCACCGGGAAGGTGGAGGTCTGGTCGGCGGACGAAGGGCTGGACGCGATCTACGAGGCGACGACGAACGACGAGCGATTCGAAGCGGCCATCGTGGTGTTCCAGCCGGCGCCCAGATATCCCAAGCCCCTGGAGACCCTGGGAGTCGAGGGGCGGGTCGCGGTCGAGTTCGTGATCGATACCACCGGAAGGGTACAGCGGGCCTCGATCCGGATCCTGGAGAGCACTCACACCGCGTTCGAGGCAGCCGCGCGCGCAGCGATGGTGGGGTCCATTTTCCGCCCCGCCCGGTTGAGCGGCCACCCCGTTCGCCAGCTCACCCGGCAATCGGTCCGGTTCGTGACGACCCGTTAGGGGGCGCAAACTCTCCTCCCAGCTCCCTGGGAGCCATGCCGGGCAAGTATCTCAACGACTGTTAATCCCCGCCTCAGCACCGGTTCACGGTGCGCCTGCTAACCTGGTATCGCGATGGTCGGCTGCGATCGCGCGCCGCCCAGGACGAGACCTCAACCCGAACCAGGGGCAACTATGCGAGCGCATCGAATGCTGGTGCCGGCGCTGGTCCTGGCGATCAGCACCCCGGCCATGGCCCAGAAGGAAGTCCCTGGGGCTCTCCAGAGCCTCAAGCCGCATCAGATCGTCGAGGCGGTGATAGCAGAGCGGCAGACGCTGGGCTTCACCGAAATCCAGGCAGGCCGGCTCGAGTCGCTGCACCAGGCGGTGCGGACCGAGCCTCATCGCTACGAGACCGCGCCCTCGCTGAAGGCGCACCGGAACGTGCGGATGAAGCCGATGATCTCCAAGCAGCGGGCGTATGCCGATGCCCTGGCGATCCTGACGCCCGACCAGCGCACCCGGGCCGCCGCACGGTTCGGCGATCCGGACTACCAGCTCCCGGAGGAGCTCCAGGCGCGTCAGCCGGTGGCCCAGGGTCAGGCCGAGGAGCCGCTCCAGCACCACGCTGCGGGAGCCACACCTGCGGAACAGGTCACGGATTCGTCGAAGCCGGGTGACCCACTCCAGCACCGTGGTGGGGAGATTCCGCCAGCGGTGGAGGGCGAGAGCGGGAAGCCGACGAACCCGGTGACGCACAAGGAGTAGTACCCGGCAATCACGGGTTGGCGAGCGGCCCGGCGTCGTCGCCGGGCCGTTCGCGTGTTCACGCTCCGGGCCAAGGGTCCACGTACGGCACCTTAATGCTTCTTAACGTTTCCTTCATCCCCTCTTCCCATCCCCCGGGCTAGCCTCCACTCATCGAACAGCGCACGGCGGGAATGCCGTGAGGCGATGCGGAGTGGAGATCTCATGATGCAGGATCGAAGAAGCTCGGGCTGCACCAGACTCCCTGTCGGGAGGGTCGCAGGCTGGATGGGGCTGCTCTGGGTCGCGGCAGCCGGGAGCCTCCATGCCCAGACGCCGTTCGGGGCGACGGAGCGGCTGGGCCTCGGGCAGGTCTACCGCGCGGTCGAGACGGCCAACCCGCGGATCGCCGCGGCCGGCGCGCTGGCGCGCGCGGCCGATGCCCGCATCGCCCCGGCGCGCCGTCCCCCGGATCCGCAGCTCCAGTTCGGGCTGATGAACCGCAGCCTGCCAGGATTCGGGCTCTCCGATCCGCTCGGGATGAACCAGGTGCAGCTCATGCAGATGGTCCCATTTCCCGGCAAGCTCCGCATGGCCGGCCAAGTGGCGTCTGCCCGGGCGGAAGCAGAGAGCGCTCGGGCGGCCGACGTCGCTTGGGACGTGCGGGCCCGTGCGGCGATGGCATTCTACGAGCTGTACCAGATGGATCAGTCGCTGGAAGTGTCGAAGGAGACCCTCCGGATCTTGCGCGATCTCGCGACCACGGCCGGCACGATGTACGGAGTCGGGGAGGGGCGGCAGGCCGATGTACTCCGGGCGCAGGTGGAGATCGGTCGGATGACGGAGGACATCACCCGCATGCGGACCGAGCGAGTCTCGGCCGCCGCGCGTTTGAACGCCTTGGTCGCCCTCGACCCCTCGACTACAGTCGGATCCCCCGTGCGTCCCTCATTCCCCGACACGCTGCCCCCTCTCGATAGCCTCATCGCCGAGGCGGAGCGCAATCGGCCGATGGTCCAGGCAGCCGAAGCCGAGGTCCGTGCGGCCGATGCGGGAGTGAGGCTGGCCCGACGGGAGATCTGGCCGGACCTCCAGGTCGGCGTCCAGTACGGGCAGCGGCCGATGGAGGACGGGACCGATCGAATGCTGAGCCTCATGCTGGGTGTCAATCTCCCAATCTTCGCCGGGAGCCGGCAGCTGGCCATGCGGCGCGAGGCCTCGGCCATGCGCCAGATGGCCTCCGCGGATCTCCAAGCGATGCAGGCTGACACCCGCGGCCGGGTGGCGGAGCTCTACGCCAGCGCTGAGCGCGCTCGCCGGCTGAGCGGCCTCTATCGGGGAACCATTCTGCCCCAGGCTCACACCACCGTTTCTGCGGCCCTCGCGGCGTACCGTGTCGGCAGCGTGGACTTCATGACCCTGCTGGATGACCAGATGACGGTGAATAAGTACCGCCAGGACCTCTTCGCTCTAGAGGCGCAGCGGGGTCAGGCCCTGGCCGAGCTGGAGATGCTCCTAAGTCGCCCCTTATTCAACCCCGACGACGCGATGCTCGCGTCCGGAGGACCCCAGTGAAAACCTCAGCCGAAGCGACCCAGTCGCCGAGAGCGCGGGCCCTGCCATTCGGCCGCACGACCTCGCGTGCTCGCCGGCGCGTGGGCGCGATGGTCCTCGGCCTGGCGCTCGCGGGGGCGATCGGCGTCGCGTATCTGGCGACCCGTGAGGGGGCGCCAGCGGGAGCGGCGGCGGACCATGCGCATGGCACGACGACCGGAGCCGGTGAGGCGATGCCGGTCACCCTCGGCCCCCGGGAGCAGGCGCGCATCGGGGTCACCTTTGCGCCCGTGCTTCGCGCGCCGCTCGACCGCTCGGTCCGCACGGTCGCCCAGGTCAGCTACGACGAGACCCGGGTCAAGACGGTGGCGCCGCTCATCGATGGCTGGGTGGACCAGCTCTTCGTGAATTTCACGGGCCAGACGGTGCGGCGCGGGGAGCGGCTCTTCAGCATCTACTCCCCCATGGTCGTCACGGCCCAGCAGGAGCTCCTCCTCGCGAGACGATTGGTGGACGACTTGACCGGCGGCACCCCCGAGGCGGCCCGGAGCGCCCGCGAGCTGCTGGAGTCGGCTCACCGCCGGCTTCAGTACTGGGGCGTGCCGGCGGACGAGATCCGGCGGGTCGAGGCGACTGGAGAGGTGCGCCGGACCGTGACACTCCGATCGCCCTACGCCGGGGTAGTTGTGGAGAAGCCGGTGCTCGCCGGCCAACGGATCATGGCGGGTGAGGTGGTCTACAAGATCGCGGACCTCAGTCGGGTGTGGCTCGAGGGCGAGGTGTTCGAGAGGGACCTGCCCGCGGTTCGGCTCGGGCTGCCGGTGACGGCGGAGTTTATCGCGCTGCCAGGGGTGATCCGCGAGGGAAGGGTAACGTACGTGTATCCCACCGTGAATCCGGACACCCGCACGGCCCGCATTCGGGTCGAGCTGCCGAACCCCGAGGCAGCGCTCAAACCGGGGATGTATGCAACCATCCGGTTCTCGGGGCGGACGGACAGCGTGCTGAGCGTGCCGCGTTCCGCGGTGCTCGCCACCGGAGAGCGCAACCTCGTTTTCGTGCGGAGTGGAGCCGAACGGTTTGTGCCGCATGTCGTGACCCTCGGCGCCGCCACCGACGATCGGGTGGCGATCCTGGACGGCTTGAGCCTCAGCGACACGGTAGTGGCCTCGGGCACCTTCCTGATGGATGCCGAGTCCAATCTCGGCTCCCTCATGGGCGGCATGGGAAACATGCCCGGCATGGATGTGGCCGCGCCCGCCCGCGATGCCGCACCTGGGGAACTGGCGCCCGAACCCCGGCCCGCACCCCGCTCGGGTCGCGGGGAGGAGTAGGACTGTGCTCACTCGCCTGATCGCCTGGTCGGTCAACAACCGGTTGCTGGTCTGGCTGTTCACCGCCGCGGCGGTGCTCTTGGGGCTTCTCGCGGTCCGCCGGACGCCGCTCGAGGCGCTGCCCGACCTGAGCGACGTGCAGGTGATCGTCCAGGCCGATTTCAACGAGCAGGCCCCGCGGATCGTGGAAGACCAGGTCACCTACCCGATCGCGGCGGAGATGTTGAAGGTGCCGGGCGCACGGACGGTGCGCGGCTACTCGTTCTTCGGGGTCTCGTTCGTCTACGTCATCTTCGAGGACGGGACCGATCTCTACTGGGCCCGCACCCGGGTGCTGGAGTACCTGAGCGGCATCAAGGGGAAACTTCCTCCGGCCGTCAGCCCCGCGCTCGGTCCGGACGCCACCGGGCTCGGGTGGGTCTTCCAGTACGCGCTGGAGGACACGACCGGACAGCGGAGCCTGGCGGAGCTCCGGAGCTTGCAGGACTGGTACCTCCGGTATGCCCTGACCGCCGTACCCGGCGTCTCGGAAGTGGCTTCCCTCGGCGGGTTCGAGAAGCAGTATCAGATCGACATCGACCCCGCCAAGCTCCAGGGCTACGGGATACCGATGAGCCGGGTCATCGGCTCGATTCAGAACGCGAATGCCGATGTCGGCGCCATGGTGATGGAGCTCTCCGAGCGGGAGTACATGGTGCGCGGCCTCGGGTACCTCAAGTCGGTCTCCGACATCGAGAACGTGGTGGTCGGAGCCACCGCCGCCGGAACCCCTATCCGGGTGGCCGAGCTGGGGCGGGTGGGCGTGGGACCCGCCGTGCGGCGTGGCATCGCCGATCTGGACGGGCGGGGGGACGCGGTCGGGGGCATCGTGGTGATGCGCTTCGGCGAGAATGCCCTGGCCACGATCCAACGGGTCAAGGCGAAGCTCGAGCAGGTGCAGGCCGGCCTGCCGGCAGGCGTCGTGATTCGGCCGGTGTACGATCGGAGCGATCTCATCGAGCGGGCGATCGAGACCGTGCGGAGAACGCTCCTCGAGGAGAGTGTGATCGTCGCACTCGTCTGCGTGGCGTTCCTGCTGCACGCCCGCTCCGCACTGGTGGCGATTCTCACGCTCCCGGTCGGGATCCTGGTGGCGTTCATCGCGATGCGGTGGGTCGGCGTGAGTGCCGACATCATGTCGCTGGGCGGCATCGCGATCGCGATCGGCGCGATGATCGATGCCGCGATCGTGATGATCGAGAACATGCACAAGCGCCTGGAGCGGGCGGTAGACGCCAAGGACCGGGCTGCGGGTCGGAGCGACGAGCGCCGCGCGCTGGACACCGGCACGCTCACGCCCGCCGAGCGCTGGCGGGTGGTGGTGGAGTCGGCCCAGGAGGTCGGCCCGGCGCTCTTCTTCTCGCTGCTGATCATCACCGTCTCGTTCGTGCCGGTCTTCGCCCTGGAGGGGCAAGAGGGCCGGCTCTTCAAGCCCCTCGCCTACACCAAGACCTTCGCGATGGCCGCGGCGAGCCTCCTCTCGCTGACGCTGGTGCCCGTCACCATGGGGATGTTCATCAGGGGCCGAGTGCTCCGGGAGCGTGCCAACCCGATCAATCGGGCCCTCATCCGCGCCTACCGGCCGGCGCTGGCGTACGTGCTCCGGCACCGCTGGGGGGTCATCGGCGCGGCACTCGTCGTCCTCGTCCTGACCTGGATTCCGTGGCGGCGCATCGGGAGCGAATTCATGCCCCCGTTGAACGAGGGCACGATCCTCTACATGCCCACGACCTTGCCAGGGGTGAGCGTGGCCCGGGCCCGGGAGATTCTGCGCATCCAGGACAGCATCCTGATGACCTTTCCCGAAGTCGAGCACGCCTGGGGAAAGGCGGGCCGGGCGACGACCGCCACTGACCCTGCCGGTCTCGACATGTTCGAAACCACGATCACGCTGAAGCCCGAGACGGAGTGGCGTCCGGGGATGAGCTTCGAACGCCTGGTCTCGACCATGGATTCGGCCGTGCGCCTCCCGGGCGTCACCAACGCCTGGACCATGCCGATCAAAGGCCGAATCGACATGCTCGCCACCGGCATCCGGACGCCGGTGGGGATCAAGATCTTCGGTCCCGAGCTCGGAGAGCTCGAGCGGCTGGGCAAGGAGATCGAGCAGGCGGTCCAGACCGTGCCAGGCACCCGGAGCGCGTTCGCCGAGCGTGCGGTGTCCGGCTACTACCTCGACATCGAGATCGACCGCGCCGCAGCCGCCCGGCACGGCCTCAACGTCGGTGACATTCAGGCGGTGATCGCCACGGCCGTGGGAGGGATGACGATCACCCAGACGGTCGAGGGCCGGGAGCGCTACGGCGTGCGGGTCCGCTATCCGCAGGAGCTCCGGGACACGCCCGAGCGGCTGGCGTCGGTGCTGGTGGCCGTCGCCCACGGGGTCGGTTCGGCGGGTGGCGCGGCCCCAATGGCCGGCATGGGGCCGGGGGGTGGTGGACCGGCGGATGGTACCGGGTCTGCGCGCGGGGCGTACGTGCCGCTCGGGCAGGTGGCCACCATCCGGCAGGTCGCCGGGCCGATGGTCGTCCGGACCGAGGACGCTATCCCGACGGCGTGGGTCTACGTCGATGTCACCGGCCGGGACATCGGCGGCTACGTGGCCGACGCCCAGCGGGTCGTCTCTCAGCGGGTCACCCTGCCGCCGGGCTACTCGCTCGTCTGGAGCGGCCAGTACGAGTACATGCAGCGTGCAGCCGCCAAGCTCCAGCTGGTCATCCCGGTCACGCTCGCAATCATCTTCCTGCTGCTCTATCTCAACTTCAAGAGCGTCGGTGAGGCGCTCATCGTGATGCTCTCGGTTCCCTTCGCATTGGTCGGGGGGATCTGGTTTCTCTGGCTCCTGGGCTACAACTGGTCGGTGGCGGTCGCGATCGGCTTCATCGCGCTCGCCGGCGTGGCGGCGGAGACCGGGGTCGTGATGCTGATCTACTTGGACCATGCCTGGGCGGCCCGGCGTGCCGCCGGACCGCCGTCGCTGCGCGACCTCTACGAGGCGGTCATGGAGGGCGGGGCGGAGCGGGTGCGGCCCCTGATGATGACCGTGACGGCGATCATCGCCGGTTTGCTGCCGATCCTCTGGGGGGGTGGGGCCGGAGCCAGCGTCATGAAGCGGATCGCTGCGCCGATGGTCGGGGGCATGCTGAGCAGCACCATCCTCACGCTGCTGGTGATTCCGGCCATCTATTCGCTCTGGAGGCAGCGGGAGGTCGTGCCGGAGGGCGAGGCCGAGCCCGAGGATTCCGCCCTTGTCCCGGTGGAAGAGTTGGGGGTCGGAGTTGCGGCCACGTGATCGGCCGGCACCGACGCTGCCGAAGCGAGCTCAACGTCCCTTAACCCGGCCCTCACCACCGCTTCAGACCGGCTTCCTAGATTGCCTTGCATTCACCGATGCAATAAAGGCAAGCACGCGCGCATGAGCACGCGTGGACGCCACCCGCCGGAGCCTGAGGACTGAGGAGTGATAAATCGATGCGACTCGTGAGAATCGCCCTGGCTGTGATCGGACCGGCATTAGGGTTGACCGCGTGCAGCGACAACGGTACGACCGCGCCTGACGGAGACACGACGCTCGAAGCCGTCAGCCCGTCCGCGGGGGCGACGGGTGTCGACCCTACGGGACCGGTGACGGTGCGCTTCAGCGGCCCGATGGGCACTGACATGGAGCAGTACGTGGATCTTCACCAGGGTGACATCGGTGGACCAATAGTCCAGACGAACTGCACCTGGTCGGACGATCGGACCACGCTGACCTGCACTCCAGGCCTGCCGCTCCAGCCCGGCACCGACTACACCATCCACATGGGATCAAGGATGATGGATGCGAGTGGTCGCCCGGTCGAGACGGAGGAGCATGGGCTGCAGATGGGCGGGCAACCGGTGACCGGTCAGATGATGGGCGGCATGCATGGTGGCCAGTCTTCGAGCATGATGGGGCCGGGTTGGCGCCATGCAGGCGACGATCATGTCGGGATGGCGTTCACCTTTGAGACCGGGCAGGCGACTGCCTAGGGGAAGCACCCATGCAAGTCTGGCATGGCACTCCCGACGCGCCGCGGCCTCAGGGCCTGCGACCGGGTGAGCCGATCGAGCTGGTGATCGGCACCTGGCCGATCGAGGCCGGCCAGGAGATTGCCGTGGAGCTCACGGTGACCCGACCAGGGGCCGAACCATACCAAGCCGTCCTCTCCGCAGAGTGGCAGCACAATACGGGACCGAACAGCTACTGGCGCGCAACCATCGGGCCCTTCCGAGCCAACGAGCAGGTCCACTACGCCATCCGTGGCCGGGTGGGCGACCAAACGGTCGCGGGACCGGATGCGACGTTCAGGGTCGGCGAGAGGCTCCCCGTGGCTCTGCTCTGGCATTTCCACCAGCCGCTGTACCGAGAGGACTCGGCAGGCAAGCCGGCCGGGTATCATCGGATGCCGTGGGTGCGGCTGCACGCGCTCCGCGACTATTACGCCATGCCCGCGCTGCTGCTGGAGCATCCCGAGGTGCACGTGACGGTCAACGTCACCCCGGTACTCCTCGACCAGCTGCTCGACTACGCGGAGCGGCGGGCCTGGGACGACGCACTCGTTCTCACGCGAACCTCCGCGGAACGGCTTTCGGCTCGCGACCGAGAATCACTGCTCAGCACATTCTTTGAAGCCGACTGGCACGGGCAGATCTTCCCGCACCGGCGCTACACCGAGCTCTTCACCCGCCGCCTGGAGGGCCTGCAGTTCGGGGTAGGCGATCTCCGCGACCTCCAGGTCTGGTTTACGCTCGCCTGGTTCAACCAGGCGTTCCGGGACGGACCGGTCACGCTGGTGACGGGTGAAACGACGGAGGTGCATCGCCTGGCAGCGAAGGAACGGGGTTTCTCTCAGCGCGATGTCGCGGCACTGCTCGCGGAGCAGGCGAAAGTGTTGCGCGCGATCGTGCCGCTGCTCCGGCTGCTGGAGGAGCGGGGACAGGTGGAGCTCTCCACCACGCCGTACTACCACCCCATTCTTCCTCTCCTCATCGACAGCGACTCGGCCGCCACCGAGCCTGCGCAGGTGCGGTTGCCCGCCAGATTCGCCCGTCCCGAGGATGCCGAGGCACAGGTCCGTCTCGCAATCGCACGACACGTGGAAGTGTTCGGCCGAGCACCGCGCGGGGTCTGGCCGGCCGAGGGCGCCGTGAGCCAGGAGGCGGCCACCCTGCTGGCCCGGCAGGGGTTGCGGTGGTTCGCGAGCGATGCGGGAGTGCTCGCCCGTTCGGGGGTGTGGGGGTATCGAGTGGATCAGCCGGACGTGGCGAGCCGGCCTTATCGGGTGGGCGAGGGGGCGAACGTGATCGTCGGCTTCTTTCGCGATCCCTGGCTGTCGGACCGGATCGGCTTCGAGTATCACGGTGTCGAGGAGCGGACGGCGGCGGACCAGTTCGTCGTCCAGATCGAGGAGCGGATCGCGAAGCCCCTGGAGTCACCCGCCGGCCACCTGACGACGATTGCCCTGGATGGGGAGAATGCGTGGGGAGCCTACCGCGGGGATGGGCGTGCCTTTCTCCAGGCGCTGTACCAGCGGCTCGCGGACGATCCGGCGCTCGTCACGGTCACCTTCAGCGAATTCCTGGGCGGGAGCCCCGAGCGCGGTGTGCCCGACCACCCGACGGCGGAACTCGACCTCCTCCAACCGCTCGCCACAGGCTCGTGGATCGACGAGCCCGGATCGCAGCCCGGCGTGGACTTGGGGACCTGGATCGGCGAGCCCGAGGAGAACGCGGCATGGGCGCTCCTCGCCCGGGCACGGGAGGAGATTTCAGCCCCCGACGAGGACCCTGCTCGGACTCCAGCGGCTCTCCGGGCGGTGTATGCGGCCGAGGGGAGCGATTGGTTCTGGTGGTTCGGGCGCGATCAGGACTCGGGGCGCGACCAGGAGTTCGATGACCTCTTCCGCGGCCACCTGCTGGCAGCATACCGCGCGAGTGGGCGGCCGCCACCGCCGGAGCTGCGGCGGCACCTGATGCCGCACACGCTGACGTGGTCCCACGTCGCGCCGGTCCAGGAGATCCAGGAAGGCGACGATCTCGTCGTCGCGACGAACTGCCCGGGCTCGCTCGAGTGGCGGTACGACGATGGGATCCCGCAACAGTCACCGCTTTTTCGGGTTACGGGGGCACTCGCCGGCCTCGGCCGCCACCGGCTGAACCTCGCCCCCATCCCGCCGGGCACCCGCGCCATCGAGTTCCGGTTCCGATGCGCTCATGAGGGGTGTGGGGAAGGCTCCCCATGTCAGAACGCCTCATGGCAACGTGTCAGCGTCCGCGCATCGGACGGGTCTGCAAGAACCTCGCGGGCCCGCGCCACCGCCATGCAGTGAGGGAACCATGTCAGGATCCAACGACTTCACCGTCCGCCTCCACGAGCGGCTCGCCGCGGCGGAAGCCGCGCGAGCGGACCGGCTGCAGGATAACGAATGCAGAATGCGTGAGCGTGACGCCCAACTCGAACGATTCGGGCAGGGCGCGAGCGCCCTTCACCGGGCCGTGGTCCGTCCGCTGGTGGAGGAGCTGGCCGCGCACTTCGAGAACGCGACCACCGAGCACTACCAAACGCCGCTCGGGATCAGCTCGGCCTGCCGCTTCGCCGCCACAGACCGGTTCCCCGCCAGTGCCCGGCTGTTGATCGGCGTGAATCAGGACGATCCCACCGGCTTGAGGCTGACCTACGATCTCGAGATCATCCCGCTACTCTTCACCTACGAGAAGACGGACTCATATCCGATCGATGTGAGCCGCCCGGATCATGCCGCGCTTCGGGACCGTCTCGCCGCCTGGCTTCTCCGGTTCACGGAGAGCTACCTGCAGCTGGAAACCGATTCGAGATACCAAGACTGGCGCTCGCATACCGATCCGGTTTGCGCAATGCGGATCTCGGGTGGGACCACGGCGCGGACGCTCGAGCACGGGGGGCGCCGGTACTACTTCTGTAGTGAGGTCTGCCAGCAGAAGTTTGAGGCAGAGCCCGCGCTCTACGCGGGCGGACATGGCGTGCTGGCCGGCCCTGGAGCTCAGAGCGGGTGACACCTGCCGATCTACAGCACCCGGGCCACGAGCCGCGCCGCGCGCTCCAGCACGCGTTCGGTCCAGGGCCGGCGCCGGAAGGAAATCAGTCGGACCTCACGCGAGAATCGGAGGTCCTCGCTGAACACCGAATCCATGGCCGCACCGAACGAGCGGTCCAGGACGAGCAGGGTGGACTCGTTGTTGAGCGCCAGCGAACGGTTGTCGAAATTCACCGTTCCCACGCTGCTCCAAAGCCCGTCCACGACGAAGCTCTTGGCGTGCATCATGGCGGGCTGGTACTCGTACACCCGGACGCCGGCCTGGAGCAGTTCCTCGTACGACGCCCGGCCGGCCCAGCGGGTGAGGCCGACGTCGATCCCCGCGCCGTTGGTCAGCACCCTGACGTCCACACCCCGCCGCGCGGCGTCGGCGAGGAGCCGCCGAGCGGCGCGGTTCGGCACGAAGTAGGCGTTCGCGATATAGAGGCTGCGCCGGGCGCCGACGATGGAGAGGACGAGCAGCCGCCGCGAGGAGCAAGACGGCCCCCCGGCGGCTCCAGGGACTCACTCCGGCCGACTCCTCAGGCGATGGTCTTAACGGCATCAGCGGGTGGGACCGCCGCCGCCGGAATTTCGGTCTCCGGCCGGGGCTCCCGGCACGTTGTAGGAGAAATGCGAGGTCGGCTCGTGCAGCCCGGCATGCCAGGGGTAGTCGAAGTAGTGGCGATAGTTGTAGGCGCTGCGGTAGTAATAACCGTGGAACGCCGGGTAGCGGTGCATGAACCGCGTGCTGGCGTAGCAGCCGAACGACGGGTTGTAGCAGCTCTGCGGCATCGGGCCGAGCAAGTCGCACTGATGACTGCCATGGTGGCGTCCGTCGCCGCCGTCATTGCACGAGTCGGCATATCCGCCCCCCGCGCCAGTCAGGGCCAGCATTGTGA
>CAYPAE010000010.1:0-10748 GCA_964408595.1 uncultured Gemmatimonadaceae bacterium
GCGTGGGCCGTCGGGTCCCGGCGCTGCACCGTCTCGTTGTGCGCCTCCGCGAGGATGTCCCCCTCGGCGAAGATCACCGCGCCGACCGGAACCTCCTCGCGCACCGACGCGGCCCGCGCCAGGCGGATGGCCGCCTGCATGCCGGTCAGGTCACTGGGGGACGGTGTCCCCCTACGCACCCGCCATCTCCGGGACGGTCGACGGGTGAACCAGCTTGAGGTTGTGGCCGTCGCGCTCCACCCGGATGGTGTCTCCCTCCTTGAAGGTCCCCTCCAGCAGCTCCAGCGCCATGCGGTTCTGCAGCTCGCGCTGGATGACGCGCTTGAGCGGTCGCGCGCCGTACACCGGATCGTAGCCCTGCTCCGCCAACAGCTCCCGGGCTTGGGGAACGACCTCGAGCTTGAGGTTCCGCTGCGCGAGCAACTGCTCCAGCTTCGCGAGCTGGAGGTCCACGATCTGCACCAGGTCGGACCGGGAGAGCGGACGGAAGACGATGATGTCGTCCACCCGGTTCAGGAACTCCGGCCGGAAGTGGTTCCGCAGCTCGTCCCGCACCCGCTCCTCGACCCGGTCCCAGGTCGCGGCACCGGCCTCCACGATGTATTGGCTGCCGATATTGCTGGTCATGATGATCACGGCGTTCCGGAAATCCACCAGCCGGCCCTGGCTGTCGGTCAGCCGCCCGTCGTCCAGCATCTGCAGCAACACGTTGAAGATGTCGGGGTGCGCCTTCTCGATCTCGTCGAACAGGATGACGCTGTACGGCCGCCGGCGCACCGCCTCGGTGAGCTGACCGCCCTCCTCGTAGCCGACGTAGCCCGGCGGCGCGCCGATCATCCGCGCCACCGAGTGCTTCTCCATGTACTCCGACATATCGAGCCGCACCATGGCCCGCTCGTCGTCGAACAGGAACTCCGCCAGCGCCCGCGCCGTCTCCGTCTTGCCCACGCCGGTCGGGCCCAGGAAGATGAACGAGCCGGTCGGCCGGTTGGGGTCGCCCAGCCCGGCCCGGCTCCGCCGTACCGCGTTGGCGACGGCCGTGACCGCCTGCCCCTGGCCCACGACGCGCTGCGCCAGCTCCTTCTCCAGATGCGCGAGCCGCTCGCGCTCGCTCTCCATCATCTTGGAGACCGGGATGCCGGTCCAGCGGGAGACGATCTCCGCGATGTCCTCCGCGTCCACCTCTTCCTTGAGGTAGCTCCCCTTGGACTGGATCTCCCCCAGCCTGCGCTGCTGTTCCTCCAGCTTCCGCTCGAGCTCGGGAATCCGGCCGTAGCGAAGCTCCGCCGCGCGCTGCAGGTCGCCCGACCGGGTGGCCTGATCCACCTCGCTCCGCAGCTCCTCCAGCTCGGCCTTGATCTCCTGGATCTCGTTGATCGCCGCCTTCTCCGCCTGCCACTGCGCCTTCATCCCCGCGCTCTGTTCCCGGAGCTCGGAGATCTCCTGCTCGACCGCCTTGAGACGCTCGCGCGCGGCCTTGTCCTTCTCCTTCAGCAGGGCCTGGCGCTCGATCTCGAGCTGCACCAGCCGGCGCTCGACCTCGTCGATCTCCTGCGGGAGGCTGTCGATCTCGATCCGGAGCCGGCTCGCCGCCTCGTCCACCAGGTCGATCGCCTTGTCCGGGAGGAACCGGTCGCCGATGTAGCGGTCGGACAAAGTCGCGGCCGCGACCAGCGCGTTGTCGGTGATCCGCACGCCGTGGTGGACCTCGTACTTCTCCTTGAGGCCGCGCAGGATGGCGATGGTATCGGTCACGCTCGGCTCGCCCACCATCACCGGCTGGAAGCGGCGCTCGAGGGCGGCGTCCTTCTCGATGTGCTTGCGATATTCGTCGAGGGTGGTGGCGCCGATCACGCGCAGCTCGCCCCGCGCCAGCGCGGGCTTGAGCATGTTACTCGCATCGATCGCCCCCTCGGCGGCGCCGGCGCCCACGATGGTATGGAGCTCGTCGATGAAGGTGATGTACTTCCCTTCGCTCTCGGTCAGCTCCTTCACCACCGCCTTCAGCCGCTCCTCGAACTCGCCGCGGAACTTGGCGCCGGCGAGGAGCTGCGCCATGTCGAGCGCCATCAGTTGACGGTCACGCAGCGACTCGGGCACGTCGCCGTTCACGATGCGCTGGGCGAGGCCTTCGACGATCGCGGTCTTCCCCACGCCGGGCTCCCCGATGAGCACCGGATTGTTCTTGGTGCGGCGAGAGAGGACCTGCATGACCCGGCGCACTTCCTCGTCGCGCCCGATCACCGGATCGAGCTTCCCCCGGCGGGCCACGTCGGTAAGGTTGCGGGTGTAGCGCTCGAGCGCCTGATATTTCTCCTCGGGAGACTGGTCGGTCACCCGATGCGACCCGCGCACTTCCTTCAACGCCTGCCGGAGATTCTCGGCGGAGACGCCTTGGGCGCTCAGGACGGTGCGGGCGGCGGTTCCCTTCTCCTCGGCCAGCGCCAGGAGCAGGTGCTCGGCCGAGACGTAGGCGTCGCCCATCTTGCGGGCGTCCGCTTCGCCTCGATCGAAGACGCGGTTCAGCTCCCGGCTGAAGGTCGGTTCCGCTCCCGATCCCTCCTGCTTCGGGAAACGGGCGATCTCGCGCTCGACCTCCTCCAGGAGGCGGGTCACGTTCACGCCGGCCTTCTGCAGGAGCGGCTGCACCACTCCCTCCGGCTGTTGTACCAAGGCGAAGAACAGGTGGGCGTCGTTCACCACCGGGTTGCCACGACGGCGGGCCTCCCCGGCAGCGTCGCGGAACGCCTCCTGCGCCTTGATCGTCATTCGATCCGGTCGGATCATCACACCCTCTCGTTGCTTCGGGGGTTCACACCTTCGGTCGCCCTGGCCCACTCGCAAGCCGTGTTCCCCGAAAATCTGCCTAAATGACAGCGAAATGCCCCAAAAACACGTAGGGGCGACGTACCCGTCGCCCCTACGGTTGGTTGGTCACTCGCCCCCGCGCAATCATCTTCCGGGTGTACCGCTCGCCGTCCACGGAGAGCTGGTAGTAGTAGATGCCGGGTGTGGCCTCACGCCTGCCATCGAGATACTTCCCGTCCCAGTACGCCTGGTACTCGCCGCACCTCAAACGGAGGCTGTCCAGCCTTTCGGCCGAACCATCGGCCAGCACCGGAATTGCAACCATCTGCACCAACACGTTGTAGACCTTCAGGCTGACCACCGGCTGATGCCCCCTGCTGCAGACCTCCTTGGAGATCGAAAAGGGAATCGTCGTCGCCGGGAAAAAAGGATTGGGGTAGTTCTCCTTCAGCTCGATTCGTGGGGGGGGCAGGTTCGCCTGTGCCGCAGCCGGAGAGCCGATGCCCACCAGAAGCCCGAGCCACCACCCCGGCCACGCAAAGCGGACCATGGGCGCTCCTCTTCAGACTTGGTGTCGAACCGTGGGCACCTCCGAGATGGACGGACGCAAGTTGGCACCATCAATCGCAAGATGGCGGCGCGCCGGTTTGGGTGTCAAGCCGGGTGCCCGACCCGCACCCTCCTGACGCCACCTTCCCACCACGTAACTCCCTTTAAATCGGCCCATTCGAGAAGAGGGATCAAGTACTTTCTACTGATGCCCAGACGCTGCCGCAGCTCGGAAGGGACGATCTCCTGGCCGACCCCGCTCTGCTGGAGCGCCTGGATGAGCCGGTCGAGCGCCACCCTGGCGTAATAGCGGTCGCGCTCGACCGGTTCGACCCTGCCGGCGTTGGCGGCGAGATGGAGAATCGCGGCCACGTCCCGCCTCCCTGTTTGCCGCTCCAGTTCCGGAACGCTCGGCGGGGTCAGTCCGGCCTCTTCCAGGAGCCGGACGATTTCGTCCACGGCGGCATCGCCGCCCGTCGCTCGGGGAGCGAATCCCGCCAACGCCACCAGTGCCTCCTGCCGCCGCATGCGTCCCGTGCGAGCGAGATCGGCCAGAACGGCCTCCACCGCCGGATCGGGAGCGCGGAGCGCGCGGCGCAGTGTCTCCAGCGGCATGCCCCGCTCGATCGGATGATCGCGGTGGTAGCGCCGGAGCACGTCGAGACAGCGAGAGCCCAGCTCCTCCAGCAGCGCGGCGGTGACCCAGACGTCCCCCACGAGTCGAAGTCCGGGCGAGGCGTGCGCGAGCGCGCGGGCCCGGTCGGACGGCATCCCGAGGAGCACGGGCAGCTTCGGCGCGGCCACACCTCCGGTCCTGCGCTCGACGAGTGCCATCACCCGGTCGGCGGCTTCGGCGGCGGCCAGGCCGGCGGGCCACCTGGCTCGGCGGATCGGGGGAATGGGGTCGAGCACCACACCGCCGCCGATCGTCGAGACCGGGCTGAAGCTACGGATGACGAACCGATCCCCGCCCCGGGCCACCACGGGTGCCTCGAGCGCGAGCCGCGCGAGACCGCGGCCGCCGGGCTCGATCGCCATGCGGGGAAGCACGCGGCCGATGGTCTCGGCGGTGCCGAGGTGCACCCGGAGTCTGCTGCGGTGAACCAGGGGACGGGGAGCGCCTGAATCGAGCGACAGCATCACGTCGAGCGCGGCGGTGGCCTCCCACGCATCGCCCGCCGCGACCAGCACCGCGCCTCGGGCGACGCCGTCCCGAGGGATCCCCGCGATGCCGACCGCGGTCCGGCCCCGGGGCTCGCTGTGCTCGACCGCGCGGCCGTGCATCTCGATCGAGCGCACCCGGCCCCGAGGGCCGAGCGGCAGCAGCGCGACCTCGTCGCCCACCCTGATCCGCCCCGACCACGCCGTCCCGGTGACGACCGTTCCCACGCCGGCGACGGAGAAGGCTCGATCCACCGGAAGCCGGAACAGATCGCCCGAGGCCCCCGGAGCGACGGCGAGCGCGCACGCGGCAATCCGTTGCCGGAGATCGTCCAGCCCTTCGCCGGTCTTCACCGAGACGCATACCGGCGACTGAAATTCGATGGTGGATCGTGCGAGCCGCTCGCTCAGCTCCAGCGCGACGAGGTCGAGCCAGTCGCGATCGACCAGGTCGGACTTGCTCAGCACCGGAATGCCGAGCGGCACGCCGAGATGCTCGAGGACCGAGAGATGCTCGAGGGTCTGCGGCATGATCCCCTCGTCGGCCGCCACGACGAGCAGGGCCAGGTCCACTCCCGAGGCCCCGGCGACCATCGTGCGCACGAAGTCCTCGTGACCGGGGACGTCCACCACGCCCGCCGTCAATCCGTTTCCGAGATCCAGCGGCGCGAAGTTGAGATCGATGGTGATCCCCCGGCGCCGCTCCTCGGCGAGCCGGTCCATCGCCCGCCCGGTCAGCGCCGTCACCAGCGCCGACTTCCCGTGGTCGATGTGTCCCGCGGTGCCGATGATCACGCCGCCATCCACGGTCGCCGAAGCCAGAAGTCGAGCGCGGGCAGCTCGGCGCCTTCGCCGAGATGGTAGCGGATGTAGCCGGCGAGGAGCCGCCGATGGGATTCCGCGTGCCGGCGGTCGAGCCGCGGCAGGGCGGCCCCGGCATTCAGCAACGACCCGAGGTCGGCGCGCGCATCCCCCGGAAGCTGCGTCGCGCCCTGGCCGGCCGCGCACGCGGGACAGAGCGCTCCCCCCTCGCGAGTACTGAACGCCAGCCCTCCCTCGGGGGGCAGCAGGGTTCCGTCCCGGACGCACGCATCGAGCGCGGGCGCGAAGCCGAGCGCGCTCACCAGCTGCCAGAGCACCCGGAAGCCGAGCGCCTCGAGCTCCGCCGCAGGGGCCACCTCGAGGAGGCCCAGCGCGTCGCGGAGGAGGTCGTAGCTCTCGGGGTGAGGATCGGCGGGAGCGAATCGCAGCATCACTTCGGCGAGCGCGGAGGCGGTGGCGTAGCGCTGGAGATCGCCGGCGAGGCCGACGTGAAGCCGCAGCAGGTCGAAGCTCGCGAGGGTGTGGAGCTCGCGGTGGTCCTTCACCAGCAGCCGCGCCTGGCCCTCGCTCAACGACTGGAGCGCGGCCCCGAACCGGCTCCGCGGACGCAGCGCCCCCTTGGCGATTGCGCTCTGGACACCGTGCTCCCGCGTCGCCAGCCGCACGATCTTCGAGGTCTCGCTGTATCGAAGGGTGGAGAGGACGATTGCCGGCGTGTCGAGCTGTGGCATGGGGGAAAGATACCGGCACTACTCAGAGGTTGTCGGCGGCCTCCAGCCCGATCCGAACCACGGTCGCGCCCGCGGAGCAACGCCCGAGCGGGATGCGGCCGATCTCCTCCAGCGCCTGGTCGAGCACGTGGGCGACGCCGACTTGTCCGGGGACGCACCCGCCGGCTTCGATGGCATACACCCGGCCCTTGCTGTCCACCGCCACGCCGGTGTTCCCCGGGATCGCGATGCCGTCCGCCTCGCCCCGCACCACGGCGTTGCTGTCGGTGTTGAACTCCAGCAGTCCCTCGGTGAAGGAGCTCACGAACACTCGGGCCTGCCCGTCGGTGGCCAGGCCCCCGGGCAGGAGCCCCAGACCGGCGAAGCTCGCGACCTCCACCCGCTCGAGGGGATCCACCACGGAGAGGCGTCCCTCCGCTGGAGTCGTCCGGCCGCGGTTGACCACGTAGATGAGGCCGTCGCCGGCCACGATGGCGAAGGCGGCATTTCCCGGCCCGGTGAGCGGGATCGAGTCGATGCCGGTGGCGAGGCGGTTGGTCGCTGGATTGATCACCGTGATCCAGCTGGGTCCGGCAGGCTCGCCGGTCTCGTCCAGATTCCCGTTCAGGACGAAGAGCCGGCCGCGGGCGACGGCGAACCCCTGGGGAAACACCCCCACCGGCACTTCGACGGTTTCGCGGGTGTAGACGTTGACCCGGGAGATGGTATTGCGCCCGGGATTCCCGACGTACGCGACGGAGTCGCTCACCATCGCGGCACCGGTCGCCCCCGACCCGGCGGGGAGTGGGATCACGTGGATGAGCCTCCGGCCGATCAGATTCACCACGGCCACGGCGTCCGCCTCGCCCAGCGGGACCACCGCGATCCCTTCCCGTGCCGCGACGCCGGTCGGGGTGGAGCTGGACCCGCCCAGGACGACGGACGTGGGGGAGTCCGCCCCATCCACGGACACGATGGTCAGCGAGTGGCCTTGGCGGTTCGCCACCAGGAGCAGCTCCAACGGCTCCGGCGGCGGCGCGTTGGTATCGGCGCAGCCCACCAGAAGCCCGGTCGCCAATGCCAACAGTGCAGGACGGATCATGCAGCTCCGGAACCGGATGGGGATTCGCGTCACTGGAGAAAGGTACGCCGGAACGACCTTCGCGGCGGAGGGGTCACCCATCCTGGACTTCGTGCGGGCGGAGCGGCACTACCTGGGGCGACCCGTCGCACCAGGTCGTCACGGCCACCGGCCACCCGAACACCTCCCTCAGGGTGTCCCGGCGCAGCACCTCGACCGGGGGCCCTTCGGCTGCCACCCGCCCCGCGCTCAGCAGGATCATCCGATCGGCGAACCGGGCGGCGAGGTTGATGTGATGGGTGATGACCAGGCCCGCCAGGCCCCCGTCCACCAGCCGGCGGACCAGCTCGAAGAGCTCCATCTCGTGGCGTACGTCGAGCGAGGTCGTCGGCTCGTCCAGCACCAGGACACGCGGCTCCTGCGCCAGCGCCCGAGCGAGACGCACCCGCTGCCACTCCCCACCGCTCAGCGAGTCGATCGTCCGCCCGGCGAAGAGGGCGACGTCGCACCGCGCGAGCGCGTCCGCGACGGCGGCGCGGTCGGCGGGGCGGGGCGCGGCGAGGGGCCCGAGCCGCGCGTACCGACCGAGCATCACCGTCTCCTCGACCCGGAGAGGGAACGCCACCTCTTCCCCTTGCGGCACCACCGCCAGGACCCTCGCCAGCGCCGGGCGGGTCCACTGGACCAGCGGCTTCCCATCCACTCGCACTTCCCCTCGCTCGAGGCGAACCAGGCCGCTCAGCGCTCGCACCAGCGTGGTCTTCCCGCTTCCGTTGGGACCCACTACCGCGAGGAACCGCCCTCCGCTTACGGTGCAGCTCACGCCGTCCAGCGCGAGACCCGAGTCGCCGTAGCGCACGGCGAGATCGCGTGCCTCGAGACTCACGCCACGCTCCGTCGCAGCAGCAGGGCGAAGATCGGCACGCCGACGAGCGCGGTGATGACGCCGACGGGAAGCTCCAGCGGCCTCACTACCGTGCGGGACACGACGTCGGAGAGCACCAGAAACGATCCTCCTCCCGCGAACACCAGTGGGAGCAGGGTGCGGTGGATCGGGCGCGCGATCGTCCGGACGGCGTGGGGGACGACCAGCCCGACGAACCCGATGATGCCACAGGCCGCGACGCTCGCGGCGGTGAGCAGCGCGGTACACAGGTAGACCAGCCGCCTGGTGCGGTCCACCTCCGCGCCCAGATGGTGGGCCGGCTCCTCACCGAGCGCGATGAGATCGAGCGACCGCGCGCTCAGGCCAATGGTGGCGAGCGGCAGGAACGCGTAGGCGGCGAAGACGGCCAGAGCCTGCCAGGAGGCGGCCCCGAACCCACCGAGCAGCCAGAGAAAGGCGTTCCGAACCGTGGGGGCGTCCGAGAGGACGATGATCGCGCTCATCAGGGCGCCGGCGAACGACCCGACCACCACGCCCGACAGCAGCAGGACCCGGGGATCGAGCCTTCTGCCCGCGACCAGGCTGAGCCGGTACACCAGGCCCACCGCCGCCAGCGCCCCGACGAACGCCGCCAGCGGGACGGCCCACGGTCCCGCCGCGCGCGACGCGAGGGCGATCACCGCTCCGAGCCCCGCTCCCCCGGAGAGTCCCAGGAGGTACGGCTCCGCGAGCGGGTTCCGGATCATCGCCTGGAGCGCTGCGCCACACACCCCCAGGCTCCCGCCGACGAGGAACGCCAGCAGCACCCGAGGCACTCGCAGCTCGCGCACGATCACCGAAGCCGAGGCGTCTTCCCTCCAGAGGCCGGCCCACACCTCCGCGGGAGAGAGCGGCACGGCGCCGGCCGACAGCCCGAGCACCAGGGAGCCGACGACGACGGCAAGGACGATGGCGACCGTGCCCCGCCTCACCGGCCGGCCTCCCGAAGGCGCTGGGACAAGGCGCGAATCGCGCGAGGAGAGCGGGGGCCCGGCCGATCGTACTCCGAGCCCGAGACATTGAGGAATCGTCGCTCCCGGACGGCACGCACCACCTGCCATTCGGGCCGCGTGGCGAAGCTCGCCGGGCCGGCGGCGGTCGTCAGGATGAAGTCCGGATCGCGCACGCTGACCGCCTCGATGCTCACCGGGCCCGACGACGTGGAGACGTCGGCGAAGAGATTCTCGCCGCCCGCCCGTTCCACCAGCTCGCTCAGGAAGCTACCCCGGCCGATCGTCATCGGCGGCTGCTCCCAGACGAGGAGCAGCACCTTCGGCCCCCGCGGGGAGCCGGCGTCGGTCGTCGCGGCGGCGAGCGCGGTATCGAACGCCGCGCGCATCGAATCGGCCCCTCGTGCATGTCCGGTGAGCCGGCCCAGCAGCGCGCCGATGCGCGGCACGTCGGCGAGCGCATCGGTGTTGATCCGGATGGCCGGGACGCCGAGCGCCCGCAGCCGCGAGGCGACGCCGGCGTGCTGGGCCGAGTTGTAGAGGATGACGAGATCCGGACGCGCCGAGAGGACGGCCTCGAGGTTGGGGTTGATGCCGGCGCCCAGGTTGGGGACCACGGCTGCTTCGGGAGGATAGTCGCACCACTCGGTGCGCCCCACCACCACCGGTCCGGCCCCGATCGCGAAGAGGAGCTCGGTGCTGGCCGGGATCAGCGAGACCACGCGCCGGGCCGGAACCCGCACGGCGACCGAGTCGCCCGCATCGTCCACCACCACCAGTGTGCGGGACTGCCGCCCCGGCTGGCCGCAGGCCAGCAGGGCGAACGCGACTGCGCAGGAATAGAGGCGAGGACCGGAAATGAAGCCACCCATCCCTCCCCCCGGAGGGCTTTGATGGTGGCGCGAGCGGCGGAACCCTGACCAGCGCGGCAAGTCTACCGGCCGCCCGACTCCCGAGCAAGAGCGGCCCCGAGCTCCGCCTTCAGCTTTCCCCGCCGCTCGAGATATCGTGCCCACTCCTCCGGGGTCGTCTCCGCTTCCCTGCCCTGATATCGGGTGTCGAGCATCGCGAGGTCGCCGATCAGGCGGTCGGTCGATACCGCCGGGGCACGGGGCAGCATGCGCCAGGCCGCGGCGAGCAGCGCGAGGGTGAGCACGGCCACCATGGCGGCGAGGATCGGCGTGGTGTCGGGTCCGGCGCCCGGCAGGGTGACGCGCACGGTCGAGTTCGCCGGGAGATCGCCGGTCCAGCGCCGGAATGACCGGCCCTCGAGCAGCTGGCTGTCCGTGAGCGCGAGCCCGGGCGCGGTGACCGTCGCGCCCGGCTCCTCGAGCAACAGATTCAGGCCCACTGGCTGGGGACCGACCGGGATCTCGATCTCCTGGCGCCCGGCGGGCAGGTGGTACTGCAAGGCGAGCTGCTTCTCGCCCGGCGCGATCGGCGCGGACACGATCGCGGAATCGCCGCGGCGCGTCACCGCGTCGGGCGAGACGTCACTCTCGCCCAGCTCGAGCCCCTCACTCCGGGGCGGCAGCAGGCCGGTCCACGAGGCGCCCAGAGAGTCCGGCGCGACCCGCGTCTCCGTCCCCGCATTGGCGAGCAGCACGAGGTCCAGGACCTCCCGGGTGCCGTCCTCACCCGCGCTGGGGATCACGATGTGGCGGGCCGAGACGCCGACCGGCGCGCTGCTGGAGGTGTCGTGGACCACCAGCGTCACCCCTTCGTCCTGGATCACCGCCTCG
>CAYPAE010000010.1:10758-14278 GCA_964408595.1 uncultured Gemmatimonadaceae bacterium
CGTTCCCGCCGCTCCGTCTGTTGTCGAGGGGGGTGGAGAAGTACTCGATCCCGTCGTGCCGTGCGCTGAGCAGGTGGAGCGCGGTGGTGTCCCGGGCGAGAGTGAATCGAAAGCGGCCATCGGGGCCGGTCACGGCGGAGTCCACCGGTCCCTGGGCAGCCTGCGCTACCTGATGGAGCACGACACGCGCGCCTCCCACCGGAACGGAGTCGCGCCCGGCGGGACGCACGACGATTCCTGATACGGACTGGGCGGCGAGGGGTCCGGTGAAGACGGTAAGAAGGGCGAGGACGGCCCTCAGGGATTGAACTTCCCGAAATCCTGGGGATCCATCTTCTCGAGGTACTCCTTGAGCTTGTCCGCCTCGAGCGACGGATTGGGAGACGGCTCGTCGGTCTCGACCCCGCTCTGGTCGAGCAACTGATCGCTGGTGTAAATCGGCGCCCGCATCCGCAGCGCGAGCGCGATGCTGTCCGACGGCCTCGCGTCCACCTGGAAGACGTGGTCGTCCCGCCGGATGAGCAGCTCGGCGAAGTAGGTGTTTTCCTTCACCGAGCTGATCACCACCCGGCGGAGGTCGCCCCCAAGGCCGACCAGGATCTGCTTGAGGAGGTCGTGGGTGAGCGGGCGCTGCGCCTTCATGCCCTGGAGCTCCATGGCGATGGCGCTGGCTTCCGCGGGCCCGATCCAGATCGGCAGCACCCGAGCCCCTTCTTTCTCCCTCAGGATCACGACCGGCGTGTTGGTCGTCCGGTCGAGCCCCAGGTGCGCCACCGTTACTTCGATCATCGCGTCAGGTGCCCGCGTCCCAGCTGGCGAGGTACTCGACCTGCTCGGCCGTGAGGGTGTCGATGGCGATGCCCATGCTCTGGAGCTTGAGGCGGGCGATCTCCTGGTCCACTTCCGCGGGGAGCCGGTGCACCGCCTTGGCCAGGGTCTTGGACTCCTTGGCGAGCAGCTCGGCGGCGAGGGCCTGGTTCGCGAAAGACATGTCCATCACGCTCGCCGGATGCCCCTCGGCGGCCGCGAGGTTGATGAGCCGGCCCTCGCCGAGGACCACGATCCGACGGCCCTTGACCACGTACTCCTCGACCAGGTTCCGCACCATGCGCCGCTCCGACGCGATCCGCGCGAGCCCGTCGAGATCGAGCTCGACGTTGAAGTGGCCGGAGTTGCAGACGATCGCGCCGTCCTTCATCGCCGAGAAATGCTCGGGCCGGATGACGTGGATGTTGCCGGTCAGGGTGATGAAGAGATCGCCGAGCGGCGCCGCCTCGGACATCGGCCGCACCTCGAAGCCGTCCATCCGGGCCTCGAGGGCCGGGAGTGGGTCCACCTCGGTCACGATCACGTGGGCGCCCGCGCCCCTGGCCCGCATCGCGACGCCGCGGCCGCACCACCCGTAGCCCGCCGTCACCACCGTGCTCCCCGCCAACAGCAGGTTGGTCGCCCGGACGATCCCGTCCAGAGTGGACTGACCGGTGCCGTAGCGATTGTCGAACATATGCTTGGTGCTCGAGTCGTTCACCGCGACGATCGGGAACTGGAGCACGCCCTCTTTGGCCATCGCCTTGAGGCGGATGACGCCGGTGGTGGTTTCCTCGGTCGAGCCCCGCACCCGGCCGACGAGCCCGCGCCGCTCGTCGGGCGACAGCGTCTCCACCCACTCCCGGATCGGCGGCGCCAGATCGTCCAGCCGGTTGAGCGCGATCATGTGGAGCGACCCGACCAGGTCCGCTCCGTCGTCCTGCGTCATGTCCGGCCCGAAGGCGAGCGTTTGAGCGATGTGGGTGTAGTAGGTCTCGTGATCCTCCCCCTTGATGGCGTAGACGTGGACCTGGTGATCGCGGACCAGGTGCGCCGCCACGTCGTCCTGGGTGGACAGCGGGTTCGAGGCACAGAGCGCGATCTCGGCTCCGGCCGCCCGGAGGGTGATCATCAGGTTGGCCGTCTCGGTGGTCACGTGCAGACAGGCCGAGAGCCGGGTGCCCTCGAGCGGCTTCTCCCTGGCGAAGCGGGCGCGGATCTGCCGCAGCACCGGCATGGACCGCTCGGACCACTCGGTCCGGCGCTTCCCCTCGTCGGCCAGGCGGATGTCACGGATGTCGTACTTCGCGACCTCGGTCTGCACGCTCATGCGCTCCTCATCGGGCGGCCGACAGCAGGTCCTTCACGCGGTCGGTCCGTTCCCAGGTGAATAGGTCGACCTTCTGATTCCTGGTCCCGTTCTGGTATACACCGGTGACGGGGCGGCGGCCGAAGTGACCGTAGGTGGCCGTCGGCCTGTAAATTGGACGCCTGAGCTTGAGCGCGTCAATGATTCCCTTGGGGGTCAGATCGAAGACGTCGTTGACGACTTGCTCGATTCGCGCGTCGGGCATCGCCCCGGTGCCGAAGGTCTGCACCATGACCGAGACGGGCCGGGCCACGCCGATCGCGTACGCCACCTGCACCTCGCACCGCCGCGCCAGCTTGGCCTCCACCACGTTCTTGGCGACCCACCGCGCGGCGTAGGCGGCCGACCGGTCCACCTTCGAGGGGTCCTTCCCGCTGAACGCCCCGCCACCGTGCCGGGCCATGCCGCCGTAGGTGTCCACGATGATCTTGCGACCGGTGAGCCCCGCGTCGCCATGGGGGCCGCCGATCACGAACCGCCCGGTGGGATTGATGAGGAACTTGGTGCCGCGATACTCGAGGCCTTGGGCGTCGAGCACCGGCTTGATGACCTCCTCGATCACCGCCTCCCGGATCGTCCCCTGGGAGAGCTGCCGCGATCCCCGCCGCTCGGCATGCTGGGTGGAGACCACCACCGTTCGGATCGCGACCGGGCGGTCGTCCTCGTACTCCACCGAGACCTGTGACTTGCCGTCGGGGCGGAGCCAGTCGATGCGCGGGTGGCCCGGCAATCCTTTGCGCACGGCGGCGAGCCGCTCGGCGATCCGGTGCGCCAGCATGATCGGGAGCGGCATTCGCTCCCGAGTCTCGTTGGTGGCGTAGCCGAACATCATCCCCTGATCGCCGGCGCCCTGCTCCTTCGCCCTGCCGGAATCGACTCCCATGGCGATGTCGGGAGACTGCCGGTCGATCGAGGTGAGGACCGCGCAGGTTCGCCCATCGAACCCGTAGGCGGCGTCGGTGTAGCCGATGGATTCGACGGTCTCCCGCACGAGATCGGGGATGTGCACGTAGGTGCTGGTGGTGATCTCACCCGCCACCACCGCCATCCCCGTCGTGACCAGCGTCTCGCACGCGACGCGCCCGGCGGGGTCCCGTGCCAGGATCGCGTCGAGCACCGCGTCGGAGATCTGGTCCGCCACCTTGTCCGGATGGCCTTCAGTCACGGACTCGGAGGTGAAGACGTGGCGATTGGCACCGGTCATACGGCTCGCTCGGAGTGGGGGTGGTGTGCCGCGGGGCGGCGGAGCAGCGGGGCAGCGGGGCAGCCACGCATCTACCTGCCCCCCGGCCCCGCGGCCCCGCCGCCCCGCGAAGCCGGCGTGAAACAACCTACCCAACCCCA
>CAYPAE010000011.1:0-14217 GCA_964408595.1 uncultured Gemmatimonadaceae bacterium
AGGCGATCGAAAAGGAGTCGGAGCGGCTGTCCGGCGAGGAGGATCGCCTCAGGACCTATCCCGGGTACTAAAGCTACACCCACCATCACTACTCCTACACTGGTCGAGGGCTCTACCTCGACCAGCTCCGCCGATGGGTCCAGCATTTCCCGCGCTCTCGGCTGCTGGTCTTGCAGAGCGAGCGGTTCTTCCGCGACCCGGCGGCCACCACCGCCGCCGTCCACGAGTTCCTCGGCCTGCGACCGTTTCGGGGGCGCAGCCGCAAGATATTCTTACAGGGGAAGTACGGCCACGAAATGCCGCCCGACGTGAGGAAGAGACTCGCCACCTACTTCGAGCCGTACAACCGGGAGCTCTACCAGTGGCTCGGTGAAGAATTCGACTGGACATGACCGAGCCGAGGGCCCGGGCACCAGGTCTCGGTCCACCGGACCGGATGGCCGGCTGGCGATCTTTGTCGCGCGATCCGCTGTACGATTTTTACCGTTCGCCCACGATCAACAATCGAGGCGGTGAAGCGCCCCGGCAGGCGGCGTCGACGGCTTCGTTGTTGCGCGAGTGCGGCAGTGACGCCTGTGCTCACCGAATTCGAACCTACGGCGAAGGGTTGAGCGGGCCTGTGAAAGAGGTTCACCCAGAATCTCTAACTCCGCTCCGTTTAGAATGGTTGCACACCGCGAGCGCAATCACTCTCCTACTGTCTTGTTGTTGGCTTGTGACTTGCATGTTACATGGGTTCCCCTTCTTGTTGGACCAGTTTACCCCCTGAGTTCCGTGAGCTATCCATGCTCATGCATGTGGCTGAGCTACCCCCTAGTGTCTTATTGTCGGTCACGCCTGCCCGCCGCTCCACCTGACGGGATCCTCGGCGTGTCCTTGATCTCTCCAACGTTGGCCGCTCGCCTGAAGCCACCGAAAAGGCCCGCGTCTGCCGCCTCGGCCCCGTGGCTGGGTGGGCGGCACCTGGGGCGCCGCGTCGCGCGGGTCGCGCTGCTCCTCTCCGCCGACCTCGCGCTCCTCGCCGTCTTCTCGCTCGTTGTCCAGACGATCCGCACGGAGCCCTGGTTCCCGCCGGCCTTCGTGGAAGCCCTGGATCAACTGCTGCCGAGCGACAGGATGCTGGGTCCGCAGTTCCCTCTCGTCGTAATCTTTTCGCTTACGATGCTGGGCGCGTACGGTGCGGTCGACCCTCGCCGGGCCGTCGCCCGCCGCATCATGGCCGCCATGCTGGCCGTGACTCTGCCGGCGTGGCCCGCGCTCTGGGAAGGGGATCCCAGGCTGCTGGCCGGCAGCTACCTCATGCTCACGGCCATGCTGGCCGGCGCCCTTGTGGCCGCGCGCCGGCTGTCCGAATGGCTCCGCACGGTCATGACCCCGCGCCGGCTGCGCACCGCTCAGGTGCTTCTGGTGGCAGGGGAGCGGGATATCCGGCGCGCCCGCCGGAATCCGGCGGTGTCGGACAAGCACACGTTCGAGATTCGGGGCGTTTTCGATCCGACCGAGCTGGGCAAGCGGGGCGGGCTCGAGGCGTTCTGTCAGGAGATCCGCCGGTGCAACGCTGACACCGTGGTACTGTGCTGCGGCCCGCTCTCCAACCGGGCCTTCGGTGCTGTGGTGGACGCCGCCAACTCGATGGGATGCGGGCTGGTTTCCCTCACCCGATCGCGCCGAGGGGCTGACGCCCAGCCGCGGTTGATCTGGCACCGTGGCTCGCCACTGATGGAGCTGGCGAGGCCGGTCAGCAGGACGTTCCAGCTGCTGGTCAAGCGGGTCGTGGACATCGCCGGAGCGGTGGTCGGTCTGGTCCTGAGCGGGCCGCTCCTCGCCGTGATCGCGCTCGGCATCCGGCTGGAGAGCTCGGGCCCGATTCTGTTCGGCCACCGGCGCATCGGGGCCTGGGGCCGGCCATTCCGCTGCCTCAAGTTCCGTACGATGCGGGTGGACGCTGAACAAGTGCTGCGCAACAATCCGGTGCTGCATGCGCAGTACGTGAAGAACAACTACAAGCTTCCCGAAGGCGAGGACCCGCGGATCACCCGGGTGGGACTGCTGCTCCGGAAGACGAGCCTGGACGAGCTACCCCAGTTCTGGAACGTCCTGCGAGGCGACATGGCGCTGATCGGTCCCCGGCCGGTCGTCCCGGAGGAGCTGAACGAGTACGGCGACAAGCGCCGGGTCCTGCTCTCGGTGAAGCCGGGAATGAGCGGGGCTTGGGCGATCAGCGGACGCAGCCGCGTGGGCTACCCTCACCGTGCCACCATCGAGCTGGGGTACGTGCAACGGTGGAGGCTCAAGGTGGACCTCTCCATTCTCTGGCGGACGCTGCCGGCGGTCGTTTTCCGACGAGGCGCCCATTGAGCCAGGAGGTCGCCAGTTTCTGCTTTCACGAGGTCACCGACGATCCGCAGTCCACTGAATTCCAGCAGCCCGGCGCGGTGCCGTTCACGCTCCCCCGGCGCCGGGGCTGGCGGGGACACTTCTTCGTCCTGACGAGCCGGGTCGGCTCGTCCACGGCCGGCTTTCGATTCCGGTTCACGGTCGAGCCCCTCGGATGCGTCCCTGGAACGTGAGGGAGTGCCGGGTGTTCGGCCGATACATCGTCAAGATCGGAACCTCGCCGTCGCAGGTGGGTCGGTTGGCGCAGTTCCGCCGCTGGACGGGCGCGCTCGCGGTTCGGCGGCTCAAGGCCGCCGCCCGCCGGAGCGTCCTCCCGTTGCATAGGTATGTCGTGGGCCAGAGGGCGCGGGAGGCATGCTGACCGGGAGGCGGGAGGATTGGCCGCTCGTTTCGATCGTGATCCCGTGCCGGAACGAGCGGCAGTACATCGGCCCCTGCCTGGAGTATCCTGGCCAGCGACTATCCCCAGGATCGGCTCGAGGTCGTGAGAGGGTGCGGAGCCAGGCCGCCTCGCGACGTTCATGAGAGGCAGGGGGTCAATGTCAGACGAAGCTTCGGTCCCTTCACCGACCCAGCCGGCTGGGCGGGCGGGACGCAGTGCCGCTCCGCGGGGTCGCGACGACGAGCCGCGGGGCGCGGCCATCCCCCTAGGCCGGATCCTGGGAGCGGTTCGCCGCCACATCCCTCTCATGCTGGCGGTCACGTCGCTCACGACGACGTTCGCTCTCATCGCATTCAGGCAGCCGGCTCAGTATCGTGCCAAAGCGGTCCTCCGGCTGGTCGGGGAGCGGCGAGCGGTAGTGGCGGGCATCGAGCAGAACGTGCTGGTGCAAGACCGCTACGTCTTCCCCGTCATTTCGCTGGTGCCCCGGATTCGGAGCAGGGTCGTGATTGGGGCCGTTGTAGATTCGCTTGGTCTGCAACTTCGGCCGGTACCGATCTTCTCTTGGCTACGGCCGCCGGTGGTCCCCTCCATAGACCTGGAAGGGATTCGCACCGATCCAGCCGCCGCAGCCGACACCGTTACGCTGTCGTTCTCGCCGGACCATCTGACGGTGCAGCATGACGGCGACTCCCACGAAAAGGCGTACGGCAAGCCGATCGTGATGGGCGCAGCTCGGTTCACAGTGCCGAAGGCGCCTCAGGTGGCGGGCGCGGTGCTCGCGCTGGAGTCGCGCGATCTCGCGATCGACCGGGTGCTCAGCCAGCTCGCCGTCGTCCCGCTGGTGGGGACCGACGCGCTCGAAGTGCGCTCCATCCACACCGATCCCCGGCTGGTCCAGGCCATCACCAATCAGGTGGTGCGGACGTTCTACGCGTCCACCATCAGCGCTTCGCAGCAACAGGCCCGCCGGCGCCGCATCTTCCTGGAGGCGCAGCTTCACGAGGCCGACCGCCAGCTCGCCCAGGCGCAGGCGGAGGTGACTGGATTCCGCAGCCGCCGGCGCCTGGCCAGCTCATCGGACAAGCTTGCCCGGCAGCAGACCGATCTGATGAACCTCGACGCGCGGCGCGGCGAGTTGCAGGCCGATCGCCGGGTGTTCGGATCGCTCCTGGCTCGGCTGCAAGCGGTTGACGACAGCGCCCGCACGGAGGGGCTGTACACCCTGGGGTACTCTCCCGAGATCGCGACCGACCCCATTGTCGGCAAGGTGTTCCAGCAACTCCTGACCTACCACACCCGGCTCGATTCGCTGACGAGCGGCCCGTATCAAAGCTCCGCAACCAATCCGGACGTGCAGCAGCTTCAGCAGATGCTGACGTCCGCTGAGGGAGAGCTGGTGCGCGCGGTCCGCGGCCGGTTGGTCTCGATCGAGGAGAGGATAGCCGCCCTGCAGTATCTGCGCAGCAAGAATGCCGATGAGATCGCCGCCCTGCCGATCCTGGAAGCGGAGGAAGCACGGTTGGGACAGAAAGCCGCGGCCCTGGTGGACTTCTCCAGCCAAGTCCGCCTGGAGTATCAGAAGGCCCGCATGTCGGAAGCGCTGGCGGCGGCCGACATCGAGATTGTGGACCTGGCGACCCTGCCGTATCTGCCCACGGGGGTCCCCTGGTTGATCAAGGTGGCGCTGGCGCTCGGCTTCGGCCTCGTGGTCGGCGCACTTCTCTCGATGGTGCTCGAGCGGCGGAATCGCTTGTTCCGTGCGCCGGAGGAGTTGGAGGAGGTGCTGCACCTGCGCGGGCTGGGTATCATCCCGCCGGTTGCGGAAGCGATCGCGGCGGAAGAGGCCCTCGCCCTGAACCAGTCGGCCGGCACGATGGAGAATCAGATTGGGCGACCGATCTTGCGCGGGATCGTGTCCGACTCGCCGGTCTGGCCCTCCGAGGGGGCGGAGGCGTTCCGACTACTGTACAGCAGCCTGACCTATGGCTGGGGCGATCGCCAGCGGACCATCCTCGTGACCAGCGTCGCGCCGCAGGAGGGCAAGACGCTGGTCGCGGCGAACCTGGGGGTGACGTTTGCGCGAGAGGGCGCGAGGGTGCTGTTGATCGATTGCGACCTTCGGCGGCCGAGCCTGCACAAACTCTTCCAGGTGTCGCGGGCACCAGGTCTCGCCGAGCTCTATCTCCCGGCATCGTCCACCGCCGAGCGCGAGCTCGCAGAGGCGGAGAACAGTCGCCGGCCGCCGGAGCATGGCCACAGTATGCTCCCTGAAGTAGTGCGCCCCGGCGAGTCGGCGACCGCCGAACCGGCCGGCCACTCCAAAGCCGCCACGAATGGGAACGGACGCACGCAGGCAGCGGCGCCCCAGGTTGGCGATCACCGCTCGGCATGCTTCCGCAACATCCGGGAGACCGGCACCCGCGGACTCTGGCTGCTGCCCTGCGGCGCCGTCGAAGGGAATAGCCCGGGGACGCTAAGGGCGGGCACAATCCGCAATCTGCTCAACGCGCTCGCGAGTGACTTCGACGTGATCCTTCTCGATACGGCGCCGGCGCTCCTCAGCGCCGAGGCCGTCGTCCTCGCGCCGATCGCGGACGACGTCCTGCTCGTCGTCCGCGCCGGTTACACCGACCGGCACGCCGCCGAGCGTGTCCACCAGCAACTCAGCGATGCCGGCGGACACTTGGTTGGAGCCGTCCTGAACGATCCGGATGGGAAGGTGACGCGGGACCATCAGCAGTACGCGTACGGATACCCGGCGACCTCAGATTGATCGAAAGCCCCGGCGAGTCTGTCTCGGCCTCTGCTTGAGGAATGATTTCGTGAACCTTGGCCGCCCTTCGCCGTCGGCGATAGCCACCGCTGTGTTCTCCTGCGTCATGCAACCAGTTCCCGGCTTCCCGCTCTCGTACGGGAGCACGTTCGGGTCCGCTGACAGTCCATGAATTGGGGGACGGAGCCGGGAGTGGCCCGCCTCGTCCGCCGTGAACGCTCGTGACCTGACACGGGCCAGCGATGTAGAGCCTGCGGTCCGGGGCCGCGAAGGCGCGCGGGAAGGCGCGCGAGTAGTAGGGAAGGGTTTTCGAGGCTTCGGTCAGTTGGCGAATAGATCCGTTGCTCCACGCCTCCGGGAGGGTGACCACGTTACCGGCCTGGTCCCGGCCAATGCCTTGCTGTTTTCAGGCCTGTCATGAACTGAAGTCATGTAACGTCTGGCATTTCGGCGTCGTGCAAGGACCCTTCGTCGCGTCAAGCCGTATCTCGCGGTGTGGCCCGCCGCACCCAGCGCCGACGCCCCCTGCGCGAGGTGTACGCGCCGCGCCACGGGTGGTGCGCCAGGGCATCAACACCTGCGCGGGCTGCGGGCGCGTGGGCCGGCCCATCCGCCGACTCGCTCCGGTGTTCCCCCCGACCATAGCAGTGGCCGCCCTTGGAGCAGGGAGAATGATGGCGGCGGAAGCGGGCAGCACGAGGACGGCGTCGAGCCCGGCGCCGAACGCGTACGCCGGCGCCGACATCAAGAAATAGGCGCGGCCGTAGTAACCGAGTGCCGCAGGACCCAGAAAGCGACCGACGACGACATCGTCCCCATTGACCGCCGCGTAATTGATGGGAGCCTGCGGGCGCCTTCGCGAGCTTCGCGCCGACCTAGCGAGATCCAAACGGATGACGGCCGAGATCTCGCCAATGGCAGGGGCGGTGGCTGGCTCTCGCGCCTATGTTGCGCGCGCGCGGCAGGGTGACGCGTGCGCCCCATCCGAAGCCCTCCTTCTAGTCTCCTTGGTCACGATCGGGAAACGATCCTGTCCCGTAGCGAATCCGTTCCCGAGACAGGGGTTGCGGGGAAGCGGCGAGCCGATTGTGCCCCGTGTCACATTCTGGTCCCAGACTTGCTCAAGCCGGAGTCGTAACAATTTCATCATCGCCGTTTCAGGTTACCCCCGCCTTGAATCACGCGAGCGCCCCATGCTAGTGCGAATTTCTGCCCCGCTCGGTCGGCCCACGGACGGTGAAGAAGCAGCCGTCGGTCCCGGAGCGAGCTCCGCTCCGGGCATGCGTCCGCGCACGCGCTGCGACTGACGAAACGGTTCTGGCATGTCGGCCGTCATTCCGACGCAGAATACGCCCTTCCTCCTCCTCCCGGCACGCCTGGCGGCTGCCGCAGCGCCGCTTACGTCGCGGTGCAACCGCCACCTTGTCCGCCGAGTGGCGCGGCTGGCGATCCTCCTGCCCGCCGACGCGGCGACCCTGGTGCTCTCGGGATTCGTGCTCCGGCTGGCCCGGAATGCCGCGTGGCTGCCGGAGGCCGCGAACCGAGCCGTCGACCAGCTTCTGCCGTACAGTGGAGTGGGAGCCCTGGAGCTGCCTATGGCTGTACTCCTGTGGCTGCTCCTGTTCGATGCCTACGGGACGGTGCACAAGGGCCGCTCCCCGGTTCGGCGCTGCGCGGCTGCGGCCGCCGGAGTCGCGTTCCCGTCGTGGCACTTCATCTGGAACGGCCCATTCCTGATGGCGCTGGCCGGATACGCCTTCGTTGCCTCGACCCTCGCGCTTCTGCTCATTCTGGAGAACCGCGTGATCGAAGCGTTTCTCCGGTGGGTAATCCCGCCCCGCCTGCGAGCCGCGCGGGTGTTGCTGGTGGCCGGCAGGCAGGACATCCGCCGGGCGCGCAAGCACCCCGCGGTCTCCGACGAGGGGCGGTTCGAGGTGCGAGGGGTGTTCCACCCCGACAGTCTACGAGACCCAGGTGGGCTGGAGCAGCTCTGCGAGGCGATCAAGCGGAGCAAGGCGGAGACTCTGGTGCTCTGCTGTGGCGCGCTCTGTGACAAGGCCTTCACGGTCGTCCTCGATGCCGCCACCACGACTGGATGCGAGCTGGTATCACTGGCCCGCTCCTTCGGTGGCGCCGGATCCCGGCCGCGGATGCTCTGGACCAAGGGTGGCCCGCTGATGGTGCTGGCGAGTCCCACGGTTCGCACCATGCAACTCGTCGCCAAGCGGGCGGTCGATGTGCTCGGCTCGGCGCTGGGCCTGGTGCTCGCCTCACCGCTTCTCGCCGTGATCGCGCTGGCGATCCGACTGGAGAGCGCTGGGCCGATCATCTTCGGACACCGCCGGGTCGGGGTCGGTGGCCGGCCGTTCCGGTGCCTCAAGTTCCGGACGATGCGGGTGGACGCAGAGGAACTGCTGCACCGGGACCCGGTGCTCCTGGCGCAGTACATCGGAAACAACTACAAGCTGCCGGAGGGCCACGATCCGCGGATCACCCGGCTGGGCCGCCTGCTCCGCAGCAGCAGTCTGGATGAGCTGCCGCAGCTCTGGAACGTCCTGCGGGGCGACATGTCACTGGTCGGGCCGCGTCCGGTGGTGCCCGACGAGCTCGAGGAATACGGCGAGAGGCGACAGGTGCTGCTCTCGCTTAAGCCGGGAATGGCGGGCGCGTGGGCGGTGAATGGACGGAGCAGGGTAGGCTACCCCCACCGCGCCAAGATCGAATTGAGCTACGTGTGCAACTGGCGATTCGGACTGGATCTCTTGATCCTGCTGCGCACCCTGCCGGCGGTCTTGGCCCGGCGGGGAGCGTACTGAGCGGGCGTTGACGGCGGAGATTGCCGGTTTCGCCTTTCACGAGGTGACCGACCGACCCAGCGAGACGGGCTTGCAACGTCCAGGAGCGATGCCATTCACCCTCTCGCCGCGCGTGTTTCAGCGACACCTCGATCAGATCGATGGCGCCCCCTGGACCCCCGCGCGGGTGACCGCCGTCGATCTCGAGTCGCCGGGGCGGCATCTGCTCTTGACCTTCGACGATGGGGGAAAGAGCGCTCTCCACGTGGCCGATGAGCTCAGCCGCCGCGGGTGGGTGGGCCATTTCTTCATCATCACCGCCCGTATCGGCAATCGGACGTTTCTCGACGCCGAGGAAATTCGGTATCTCCATAGCTGCGGCCATCTGGTCGGCAGCCACTCGCACAGCCACCCGAACATCTTCCGCGAGCTGTCACCGGCCAAGATGGCCGCCGAGTGGCGCACCAGCTCGAGCCTTCTCTCCGATCTGCTGGGCGCGCCCTGCGAGGCCGCGTCGGTGCCTGGCGGGGAGATCTCGCGCGCCGTGTTGGAAGCGGCCGCGGTCGCGGGATACCGCTTCCTCTTCACCGTCGAGCCCGAAGTGCGCACCCGGACTGTGAATGGCTGCCGGATCCTCGGCCGCTACCTGGTGAAGGCGGCGACTCCCCCCGAGCGGGTGGGCCGGCTTGCGCGCTTTGAGGGCTGGACCGGGGCGCTGGCGATGCGCCGGCTCAAGGCCATCGCGCGGCGGAGCGTTCCGCCGCTCTACCGCTACGTCGTGGCCCGGAGAACTGGCGAATCATGAAGGAAGGCATCGTGGAGTGGCCGTCGGTCTCGATCGTGCTGCCCTGCCGCAACGAGGTCCGCCACATCGGGCCGTGTCTCGACTCGATCCTGGCGAGCGAGTATCCCCAGGACCGACTCCAGGTGGTAATCGCCGACGGGATGAGCGACGACGGCACCCGCGAGCTCATCGCCAAGTACACCGCGGCGCATCCGCGCATCATCGTGCTGGACAATCCCCGGCGCATCGCGCCGTCCGGCATGAACGTGGCGGTCCGGGCCGCGACCGGGGAGATCGTCGTCCGGATGGATGCCCACGCGATGTACCCAAAGGACTACCTGCTGCGCCTGGTCGGGGCGCTGCTCGAGACCGGGGCGGACAACGTGGGCACGCTGGTCGAGACGCTGCCGGCGGACCACACACCGATGGCGCGGGCCATCGCCATCGGACTGTCCCACCGGCTGGGAGTCGGCAACTCCGCCTTCCGAGTGGGCACACGCACCCGAAAGTGGGTGGATCACGTGTGCTTCGGCTGCTGGCGTCGCGAGGTCCTGGAGCGGTTGGGAGAGTTCGATGAGGATCTGGTCCGCGGTCAGGACGTAGAGTACAATGCCCGGCTGCTCAACCAAGGCGGCCGCATTCTGCTGCTGCCGGACGTCAGCTCCGCCTACCACGCGCGGCGCAGCCTCAGCCAGCTGGCGCGTATGATGTACCAGTACGGGTACTTCAAGCCGTTGATCGCACGGAAAGCCGGGCGGGTACTGACGGTGCGCCAGCTGGTGCCGTCGCTCTTCGTGCTCGCCTTACTCGTCACCGCGGCGCTGAGCCTGGCATGGCCCCCGGCTTTCGGCGCGCTCCTGGCCATCATCGGCGCCTACCTCAGCGTCATCGCGGGGGGCGCCCTCCTGAAAGCGCGGCGCGAGGGTGGACGGACCGCGCTCGCGCTCGTCGCGGTGTTCCCGGCCATGCACTTCACGTATGGCGTGGGGTACCTCCAGGGCCTAGTCGATCATTTCATGCCGTTCCGCCGGGCACGCCGCCCGTCGGCCGCCGTGGCGCTCACCCGGTGACATCGACCCGGGTGCTGGTCCTCGACGGGCAGACCACGCAGGCGCTCGCGTGCGTGCGCTCACTGGGCCGCGCCGGCTACCGGCCGTTGGTAGGGAGTCGGCAGCGCAGGCCCTTGGCCGGCTGGTCGCGCTGGGCGTCCGGCAGTCGCCGAATCGGGGGCGAGACGGTCGAAGCCTTCGCCGAGCTGCGGGCGTGGGCGGTGGAGCGCGGCGTCGGCATCGTGCTGCCGACGACCGAGCGCTCCTGCCTCCTGCTCAACCTCGAGCGAGAGGAGTGGGAGACGGCCGGCATCCGATTGGGGTGCGCCGACCCGCAGATACTCGCTCGGGCGTTCGACAAGGGGAAGACACTCGAGGCCGCGCTCGCCTGTGGAGTCGCGATCCCGCCGACGCGGCAGCCCAGGTCTGAATCCGAGGCAGTCGATGCGGCGCGAGAGCTAGGGTTGCCCTGCGTCGTGAAGGCTCGGTTCAGCGAAGCGCTGGTCGGGACCACGCTGCTCCGGGGCGGCGGCGCGAGCTACGTCAGCCACGCCACGGAGCTGCTGCCGGCCATCCGACAGAATCGCCAGGGCCCCCACTGGCCGATCATCCAGGGCTTCGTCGGAGGCCAGGGCAAAGGCGTGTCGGGACTCTGCGATCGCGGCCGTCCACTGGCGCTCTTCGCCCACGAGCGCCTGCGAGATGTACGCCCGACCGGCTCGGGAAGCACCCTCCGGCGCTCGATTCCGCTCGACGACCGGCTGCGCGAGCCGGTGGAGCGCCTCTTGGCCGAGATGGAGTGGCATGGTCCGGTGATGGTCGAGTTCCGAGACGACGGTGACGGTCCGCCCCGCCTGATGGAGGTGAACGGACGGTTCTGGGGCTCGGTACAGCTAGCGATCAGCGCGGGGGTGGACGTCCCGCGTATGTGGCTGGACCTCCTGTGCGACCGCCAGCCGGCGCCGACCTTCCACTACGCCCACGGCGTGACGCTGCGCTGGCTGTGGGGCGACGCAAAGCGGCTTCTCAAGATCCTCGAGGGGCCTCCCGCGGGATACCCGGGATCGTACCCGACCAGGAGCGAGGGATTCCGGGAGCTGTTCCGTGCGCAGCCCGCCGGCACCCGGCTGGAGACGTGGGACCGGCTGGACCCCTGGCCGGCCGCCGGGGAGTGGGTTCAGGGAATTGGTGAGCTGGTGGAGCAGGGGTGGCGGAGACGGGCGACCTCCGCGGCATCGAGCTGGGGGGCAGATGACATGGTGCAGGCGGAAATAGGTCAGGAGTAAGCGCTGGCCGGGGCTGACCAATGGGTCCGGTGCCTGGCCTGGGCCTCGGCAGCGATCTTGCGTGACATGGGCGGGGGCGAGGCCGTTGACGGGTTACCTCCAGGCCGGAGAATCGGCCTGAGAGGGGCGACGCACGGCGTTGCACGCGGTGTCGGCGAACCCTAAGGCGAACCCTAAGATGCACACAACCAACGCGGACTATGGCCGATCCACACTATAATCAGCAACCAGGCCTCTCCAACGGGCGCACGAGTCCGGACGGGGCCGCTCCAGCCGACGGTGAGAGCGTAGGCTCTACCGGGTGGATCGGCGTCAGCCGGATCACCCTTGCCGTGCGCCGCCATCTCGTTCTGGTCGGCGCGATTACGTCGTTCACAACCGGTTTTGCCGTCATCGCGTTCCAGCAGCCCGAGCTCTATCGGGCCACCGCGGTGCTCCGTCTGGCAGGCGAGCGCCGGGCCGTCGCCGCGGGCCTCCAGGAGGAGGCTCCGATCCTCGATCGGAATTCCGCGCCGCTCAACTCCCTCGTCCCCCGAATCCGGAGCCGAATGGTCCTCGGTGCAGTGGTCGATTCCCTCGGCCTCCAGCTCCAGCCGGTTCCGACGTTCTCCATGTTCCGGCCACCCGCTCCGCCGAAGCTGGGTCTGGTCGACGTCCGGGTGGACCCCTCCACCCCGGCGGACACACTGCGGCTCACCTTCGGCAGTGATGTGGCGGTGCAACACGGGGACAGCTCGCAGCAGGCCCCCTACGGAACCCCGATCCAGATGGGGCCGGCCAAGTTCACCGTCCCGGCGCACCCCGGCGTCCGGGGCGCGATCGTGGCCGTGACCCGCCGCGACGTCGCGATCGACCGGCTGGGCATCCAGCTGGCGGTGGTGCCTCTCTCCGGTACGGACGCGCTCGAGGTGCGGGTAATCGACACCGATCCGCACCGGGCGCAGGACGCCGCGAATCAGATCGTGCGCGCGTTCTTCGCCTCGACCGTCAACTCGTCCCAGGAGCAGGCCCGCCGCCGCCGACAGTTCCTCGAGGGACAACTCCAGGAGACCGAGCGGATCCTCAGCCGGGCGCAAGGAGGTCTCAGCGCCTTCCGGAGCCGCCGGCAGCTGGGCAATTCGTCGGCCAAGCTCGCTCAGCAACAGGCCGAGCTGATTAGCCTCGACTCAAGGCGGGGAGACCTGCAGGCGGACCGCAGGGTCTTCCGCTCACTCCTGACCCGCCTGCAGGTCGCGCACGACAGCGTCCGGTCCGACGAGCTGCGAACCCTTGCCTATTCGCCCGAGATCACAGCGGACGCGGTCGTCGGCAAGGTGCTCCAGCAGATCCTGACCTACCGCACCCGGCTCGACTCTCTCACCACCGGGCCTTGGCAGAGCTCCGCCACCAACCCGGACGTGGTGCAGCTCAAGCAGCTCGTGCGGACCTCGCAGGACGAGCTCGTCCGGGCCGTGAACGCCAGGCTCGGCTCCGTCGACGAACGGCTCGCGGCGCTGGAGGAGCTCCGCAGCACGAACGCGGACCACATCGCCACGCTTCCCGCCATGGAGGCGGAGGAGGCCCGGCTGGAGCAGAAGGTGGTGGCGCTGAGTGACTTCGCCAACCAGCTCAGGCTGGAGTTTCAGAAGTCGCGCATGTCGGAAGAGCTCGCGGCGGCGGACATCGAGATCGTGGACCTAGCGAGCCTGCCCTACCTGCCGACCGGGATCCCCTGGTGGTTGAAAGTGGGCGTGGCGATGGGGCTGGGGCTGGCCGTGGGCGCGGGGGTGGCGGTGATGCTCGAGGTCAAGAACCGGTCGATCCGCGGGCCGGAGGAGTTGCGCCGCGTGCTGCGGCTGCGCGAGCTGGGCGTCATCCCACCGGTGGCGGAAGCTGTCGCCGGCGAGAAGGGGCTGGCCGCTCGTGAACAGAGTCGGATCGACCTCGCCAGGGTGAAGCGCCCGCTCGAGGGTGTCGTGATGGATTCCCCCTGGCCGTCGGTCGGAGCCGAAGCGTTCCGGCTGCTCTACAGCAGCCTGACCTTCAACTGGGGCCAGGGGCGACGGGTCATACTGGTCACGAGCGTGGCGCCACAGGAGGGGAAGACCCTGGTCGCGGCCAACCTGGCGGTCACGTTCGCCCGGGAGGGGGCGCGCGTGCTGCTGATGGACTGCGATCTGCGCCGACCACGTCTCCACAAGATGTTCCAGATGGCGCGCTCGCCAGGGCTCATCCAGTTGTTCCGCCCCGCGTCGATGCCCCAGCTGCCGGAGACAGGCGACTCGGATGACGAGGGAAAGCCGATCGTGGGGTCCTACAGCATGCTCCCCGGCGTCGAGCGAACGGCGGCGAGTGACCGGGCGTCGCCGACCGCACCAGCCCCGGACGGCGGGCGGATCGAAGATCCCTTGGGACTGACCCGAAATGGCGTGAGCATCCCCAGCATCCGGCAGACCAGCATCAAGGGACTCTCGCTGCTCCCCAGCGGGACTATCCCGATGAATTCGGCCGAGACGATCAAGGCCGGACCCTTCCGGCAGCTGCTGAACGAGCTCTCGGACGGCTACGATGTGATCGTTCTCGACACCCCGCCGGTGCTCGTCAGCGCCGACGCGGTCATCTTGGCGCCCCTGGCGGACGATGTATTATTGGTGGTGCGTGCCGGCCAGACGCATCGGGCGGCCGCGGAGCGGGCGCATCAGCAGCTCACCGACGCCGGTGGGCACGTCCTCGGCGCGGTCCTCAACGATCCCGAAGGCAAGGTCGGCC
>CAYPAE010000012.1:0-6116 GCA_964408595.1 uncultured Gemmatimonadaceae bacterium
CCGCGATCCGCCCGTCACGGATACCGACGTCGGCCGAGTACCACGGCGAGCCGGTCCCATCGACGATGCGGCCGTTCCGGATGACGAGGTCGAACGAGGAGGAGGATTGGGCAAGGAGGATGCCCGATGGGGTACAGAGCATCAGAAGTGCGACAAGCAGGCGCATCAGAATCTCTGGGCAGGAAGTGATACGGATCGGTCTGATAGCCTTCCCGGTCGCCACGGGCACAGCGACGAGGGTGGCCTGCCCGGAGGGAGCGTCAGCGCCCTCGGCTCGCCAGCGCGTTACCCGCGGCTACGGCGCGGTGGCGACCGGAGGCGGGTGCCCGCCGCAGGCGGGCGGGGTCACCCCCGTCGCGGAGCCGGAGAGCCCCGAAGCACCACCGTCACCGACTGGCCAGCGCGTAACTCAACGTCTCCAGCTCCAGCGCCAGATTCACCGTCTTGACTACCACGTCCTCCGGCACCGACAGCTGCACCGGCGCGAAGTTGAGGATCGCCTTGACCCCCAGCGCCACCAGCCGATCCGCCACCGGCTGCGCCGCCTCGGCCGGCGTGACGAGCACCGCCATGTCGATCGCCTGCTTCCCGACCTCGCGCTCGAGCGAGCTGATGTCGAGGACGGTGAGGCCGTTCCACTGCCGGCCGATCTTGGAGGTGTCGCTGTCGAAGATGGCGATGATGTCGAACCCGCGCTGCCGGAACCCGCGGTACTGCACCAGCGCGCTGCCGATCTTCCCCGCGCCGATCATCCCCACCCGGTAGCGCCGCTTGAGGCCGAGGATCTCCCGCAGCCGGTCGGCCAGCTCCGGCACGGAATAGCCCAGCCCCCGCTTCCCGAACGAGCCGAAGAACGAGAGGTCCTTCCGTACCTGCGCCGACGTCGTGCCGCCCCGCGACGCGAGCGCGGCCGAGCTCACCGTGGCGATCCCCTGCCCCTCGAACTCCTCGAGGAAGCGGAGGTAGAGCGACAGCCGGCGAACCGTCGATTCGGCGACCTTAGGCATGACACGGATTGTTGTGAAACATTTCACAAACTTACCGTGGCTGCCACCCCCCGTCAACGAGCACGCGGAGCAGCCGGGCGAACCGCGCCGGCGGCACCGTCTCCGAGCGCACCCGCGGGTCGATCCCCGCCCGCCCGAGCGCGTCCTCCACCCGCTCCGGGTCCCAACCCGTGAGCTCCCGAAGCCCCCGCCCGATCTGCTTCCTGCGAAAGCCGAAGAGACCCACCACCAGGCGACGGAACGGCTCGACCTCCGCGTCGCTCACCAGCGGCTCCGCGAGCGGCGTCAGGCGAAGCACGGCGGAGTCCACTCGCGGCCGCGGATGGAACGCGCCCGCCGGAACCGTGAACAGCCGCTCCGCGCGAGCGACCGACTGCACGCCGATGCTCAGCGCTCCGTACGCTTCGGCCCCCGGCGCGGCGCCCACCCGGTCCGCCACCTCCTTCTGCACCAGAAAGACGATCCGGCGCGGTCGCGGCGGAGCGAGCGCCTTGTCGATCAGCGGCGAGGTGATGTTGTAGGGAATGTTGCCGGCGACGAGGAACTCGGGGCCGGCGATCGCGTGCCAGTCGGCCTCGAGCGCGTCGGCCTCGACAACGCTTGCGGCAGGCACTCGCTCGCGCAGCGCGGGGACGAGATCGGCGTCCTTCTCGATCGCGACCAGCTTCCCCACCCTGCCGGCGAGCGCCTCGGTGAGTCCGCCCGGTCCGGGGCCGATCTCCAGCACCGTGTCGCCGGCCGTGGCGCCCAACGCGTCGGCGATGCGATCGAGAATGCGGCGATCGGAGAGAAAGTGCTGGCCGAGCCTCCGCTTGGCCCGCGGCACCTCAGATCCGAAGCACCAGCAGCGTCCGGTCGTCCACCGGTCGGCTGCCGAACGCTTCCGCCGTGGCCAAGACCGTCTGCACGATCGCCTCGGCCGGCTCATTCCGATGGGCGCACACTTCGGCGAGGAGCCGCTGCTCGCCGAACGGCTCTCCCTGCTCGTTCCGCGCGTCCACCATGCCGTCGGTCCAGAGCACCAGCAGGTCGTGGCCCACGCTCCACGGCACCTGGCGCCGCTGGATGCTCCCCGGGGTGGCGAGTCCGAGCGGCGGGGCGGTGGCCTCCAGCCGCTCGGGCTCGCCGAACCGCGGCACCCGGAAGGCGTAGGGGTGGCCCGCGCTCGCGTAGGAGAGCCGTCCGGCCAGCGGATCGAGCACCCCGTAGAACACGCTGAAGTACATCTCGGTCTCGGCCAGCTCGTTCGAGAGGCTGTCGAGCAGCGCGCTCAGCGTCTCGTCCGGCGTCACCGAGGCCGCGGCGTGAATTCCGGCGGCGGACAACACCATCGCCATCACCAGCGCGGCCGAGAAGCCGTGGGACGCGACGTCGCCCAACATCACGCCGACCCGCCCGCGGCCCAGCCGGCTGAAGGTGTAGAAGTCGCCGCCCACCGACTCGGCCGGCAAACATCGCGCGGCGACTTCCGCGTCACCGTGCAGCACCGAGGGCGACGGGAGCAGCTTGAGCTGAAGGTCGTGCGCCAGCTCCATCTCGCGCCGGAGCTGCTGTTGCCGGGAATCGCGCTCGACCAGCCGCGCGTTCTCTACCGCGGCGCCGATCTGGTTGGCGACGGCCGCGACCAGCTTCCGATCGCCCGGGGTGAAGCGGTCCCCGCCGATCCGGTCGGTGAGGTTGATGACGCCGATGCAGCGCAGCGGAGAGCCCGGCGCGCCATAGCAGATCGGGACGCTGAGGTAGGCCCGACCCTTGTACCCCCGGTCGCCGCCACAGTCGCCCGCATCGTCCTCCGTCTCCTCGGGATCGTGGTCCAGCGTACGCTGCTCGCGATACACCTTCGCCGCCACCGAACAGTCGTCGTCCACGCTGACGGGCTCGAGGCCCTCGATCCCGAAGCCTCTCGCGGCCACGGTGCGCAGCACCCCCGCGACGTCGTCGAACACCATGATGGACGCGCGCTTCGCGCCGACCACCGCGCTCACCTCGCGCACGATCGTCCGGGTGGCCTCCTCCAGCCGCACCGTCTGCCCGAGGATCTCGCTGATGGCGTAGAGGAGATCGATCTCCTGGTACCGGCTCGCCAGCTCCTCGGCGATGAATCCGCGCTGCCGCTCGGCGTCGAGCAGCGCCGACACGATGGGGACGACGCGATCGGCCGCCAACCGGGACTGCTCCTCGCCCCCGGCGTCCACCTCGAGCCAGAATCCCTGGAGATTGCCCACCCGGGCCAGCCACACGCTGCCGGTGGGCGTGGGCACGGGCCCGGAGCCACGCGGGATCGTCGGGCTCCAGCCCGGATCGCCGCCGCCCGCGACCTTGAGCCCGCGTCCGTCGAAGCGCCACAGGCGCACTCGTCCGTTCACGAGTGCGCCGAGACCATCGAGCGCCGGACCGAGCCGTCCTAGCGACGGCGCAGGATCATGCAGATGGAGTTCCCTTGCTCGTTGAATTGGACGGCGTCCACGAGCTGGCGGATGAGGAAGAGCCCGCGGCCACCGGCCTCGTCGATCTGGTCCGGCCGGACCGGCTCGGGGATCGCGGTCGGGTCGAAGCCCGGACCTTCATCGGTGACGTAGACCCGGATCACCTCGGCGCGGAGCTCGGCCCGCACGTCCACCCACTTGTCGAGCGCCTCCCGGTTGCCGCGGAGGATCGCGTTGGCGAGCGCCTCGGACAGAACCACCTGAAGGCGGAACCGGATCGTCCTGGTGGCGCTGTGTCCGGCCAGGCAGTGGCGGGTGACCAGCTCCACCGCCTCTTCGATGCAGCCGATGTCGCTGGGGAGACGAAGGGTGACCAGCGTGGCGGCGCCCTCGGCCTCCGGGGCCGGCGAGCGGCGGACACAGAGGCGAAGGGGCGACGTCATGGGTCGCGGGCGCTAGAAGCTGGCCAGGGCCTGCTGGGGAGTGTCGGCGATGGCGAAGAGCGTGTCCAGCTTGGTGAGCTCGAAGAGCGAGCGGAGGTCCTCGTTCAGCCCGGAGAGTCGCAGCTCGCCGCCGGCCTCCCGGATCCGCTTCGAGATGGACACCAGCGCACCCAGCCCGGAGGAGTCGATGTACCCGGTGCGGGAGAAGTCGATCAGCAGCCGGCGCTCGCCGCGGTCCAGCGCGGCCTGGACCAGGTCCTTGAGCTCCTGGCGGTTCCCCACGATCAGCTGCCCCTCCACCTGGAGCACCGCCACGCCGCTCTGGTCCTTGGTCTGGCTGAAGCCCATCGGTCGCTCCGTCAGGTCGTCGTCGAGTCGCTCTGGAGTGCCGCCATCGCCGCCACCTCGACAATATCGTCGGCCGTGGCCCCCCGCGACAGGTCGGCCATCGGCCGTGCCAGCCCCTGAAGGATCGGGCCGATCGCGACGGCGCCGCCGAGGCGGTGGATCAGCTTGTAGGCGATGTTGCCGGCGTTCAGGTCGGGGAAGACCAGGACGTTGGCCTTTCCCGCCACGGGCGAGCCGGGCGACTTCCGATCCGACACATCGGGCACCAGCGCCGCGTCGCCCTGCAGCTCGCCGTCGGAGGGGATGTGGGGCGCGAGCGCACGGAACATGGCCGCGGCCTCCCTGACACGGCGGACCTCGGGTCCGTCGGCGCTCCCCTTGGTGCTGTAGGAAAGGAAGGCGACCCGCGGCGAGTCGCCCACCAGCCGTGCGCGGTCCCGCGCGGCGGCCAGCGCGATTCCCGCCAGCTCCTCCGCCGTCGGGTCGGGGACGACGGCACAGTCGGTGAACGTGAGGACGGTGTCGCTCGGCAGCACCATGTAGAACGAGGAGCTCACCTGCTTCACGCCCGGCGCCAGTCCGATTCCCCAGAGCGCGGCCCGGAGCACTTCGCGCGTGGTGAGGACGGCGCCCGCGACCGCCGCTTCCGCCTCGGCCAGCGCGACCAGCGCCGCGCCGAAGTTGGCGGGATCGGAGGCCACGTCGAGTGCGTGCACGCCGTCACGGATCTCGTCAGGCCGCCGGTCGCGCAGGTACTTCGCGATGCGTCCGAGCCGTGGATCGTTGGCCGGCGTGAGGCCGCCGTCGCCCAGCACGATCGGCTCCGCGATCCCTTCCTTCTTGAGCCGCTCGGCCGCGGTCCGGACTCGGGGATCCTCTCCCTCGCAGAGCACGATGCGCGCTCGCCGGCCGGCGGCCCGCCGCAGCAGCTCGGTGCGGAAGCTCATCGGCGGAACCGCCCGGCGAGCGCCGCGACGACCGCGGGATGCACCAGACCGCCCACGTCTCCCCCGAAGCGCGCGACCTCCCGCACCAGGCTGGAGCTCAGATACGTGAGATCCACCGCCGGGACCAGGAAGACCGTTTCGAGAGACGGGTGCAGCCGCCGGTTCATCAGCGCCATCTGGAACTCGTACTCGAAGTCGCTCACCGCCCGCAACCCTCGGACGATGATCGAGGCGCCGACCCGCTTGGCGAATTCGGCGAGGAGACCGTCGAACGACTGGATGGAGACCCGCGCCTCGCTGCCGACCGCCTCCCGCAGCATGCGGAGCCGCTCCTCCACCGTGAAGAGCGGCTGCTTGGCGCCGTTGGTGGCGATCGCCACGATCACCTTGTCCGCCAGCGCGAGGCTCCGGCGCACCAGGTCCTCGTGGCCCTTCGTCGGCGGATCGAACGAGCCCGGGTAGAGAGCGATCCTGGTCATGGCGCGCGGCAGAAGGTGACGGCGGTGTCGCCGTAGCGGCGGGTCTCGTCCCCCTCGACCCGCCGGTCGGCCAGATGCTCGACGGAAAGAATGCGCGCGAACGGGTGGCGGCGGAAGAGCGCCACCACCCGGTCGGCCGCGTCGGTGGAGTACGGCGGGTCGGCGAAGGCCACGTCGAACGCCCCGGCCGGGAGCCCTCCGGCGAACCGGAGCGCATCCCCTCGATGCACCTTGGCACGCTCCCCCACTCCGAGTGCGTCGATGTTGGCACGGAGCGCCTCGAGCGATGGCGGATTCAGCTCCACGAACGTCGCCTCCGCCGCCCCGCGGGAAAGCGCCTCCAGCCCCAGCGCGCCGCTCCCAGCGAAGAGATCGAGCACCCGGGCCTCCCGAAGCTCCTCACCGAGGATGCTCATCCACGCCTCGCGAACCCGATCGGCCGTGGGGCGGACGCGGCCGTCCTTGG
>CAYPAE010000012.1:6126-14127 GCA_964408595.1 uncultured Gemmatimonadaceae bacterium
GGCGGGCTGGTCACCCTGAGCGGAGCGAAGGGGGCATGACCGAGCCCATGCCTCCTTCGCTGCGCTCAGGATGACAAGGCGGGCGGTCGCTCACACGACGGCCCCGTGCGGCGCCAGCGCGCAGAGCCTCGCCTGCAGGCTCATCTGCCCGTTCCACTCGTTGACCTCGAGGCGGAACGCGGCGTCCACCGGCCCGTCGGTGAGCCAGGGCACCCGGTCCGCCCACTGGAATCCGATGGCCGGAAGGCGACAGCGGCCGTCGTCGAGCGTGCCCTTGAGGTGGCCCTGACCGACCCGGGCGCGACCCGCCAGTCGGACGCCGCGCACGCCGAAGACGGGACTCGCGTTGCCGGTGCCGCACGGCTCCAGGTAGCGGCAGAGCCGCTCCAGCTCGTAGCTGACGTCGTGGAGCCCGAGCTCGAGATCCACCCGCTGCTCGGGTCCCAGGTCCTCCGGCGCCAGGCTGTCCCGCGCGATCCCGCCGAACCGCTCGCGGAACGCTTCCAGATTCTCCCGCCGGATGGTGAGCCCGGCCGCCATCTGGTGGCCGCCGTAACGCTCCAGCAGATCGCCACAGGCCAGGAGCGCCGAGTGCAGGTCGAAGCGCGAGATGCTCCGGCCCGAGCCCTTGCCGATGTCGCCGTCGAAGGCGATCAGGAAGGTGGGACGCCCGTATCGCTCCACCACGCGCGACGCGACGATCCCGACCACCCCGGGATGCCACCCGTCACCCGCCAGCACGATGCCTGAATCGCGCTCCAGATCGGCGAGCTCCACCTGGCCCAGCGCTTCATCGAGGATCCGCTGGTCGAGCGCCTGCCGCTCGACGTTCAGTCCCTCCAATCGCCGGGCGAGCGCCGAGGCCTCCTCTACGTCGTCGCTGAGCAGGAGGCGGAGACCGTCGGCGGCGTCCCCGATCCGGCCGGCGGCGTTGAGCCGGGGGCCCAGGATGAAGCCGACGTGGCCGGCGCGAAGCTCCTTGCCCGCGAGCCCGCTGGCCTCGAGCAGTGCCCGCACGCCGGGCCAGGTGCTGTCGGCGAGGAGGCGGAGGCCGTGCTTCACCAGGATCCGGTTCTCGCCCTGGAGCGGCACCACGTCGGCCACCGTGGCCAGCGCCACCAGATCGAGCAGGTAGTAGGGGAGATTCGCCGGGAGGCCGAGGGCTGGAACCAGGGCCTGGACCAGCTTGAGGGCGATGCCGGTGCCGCAGAGATTGGTCAGCCCCGAGGCGTCGTCGGGACGCTGCGGGTCCACGATCGCGATCGCCGGGGGCAGCTCGTCGCCGGGGAGATGGTGGTCGGTGACCACGACGCCGACGCCGGCCGCGCGCGCCTCGCGCACCGTGTCCACCGCGGTGATGCCGCAATCGCAGGTGACCACCAGCGACGCGCCGGCCGCGCGGGCGGCAGCGAGGCCGGCGGGGCCGAAATCGTAGCCGTCGCGCAACCGGTGCGGCACGAACGGCACGACGTCGGCACCCGCGGCGCGGAGCGCGCGGGTGAGCACCGCCGTGCCGCACTGCCCGTCCACGTCGTAGTCGCCGTGTACCATGATGGTCCCGCCGGCGCGCACCACCGAGGTGATCGTGTCCACCGCGGCCGCCATGCCGGCGAGCGTGTAGGGGTCGGAGAGATCGCCGATGGCGGGCCGGAGGTACTTACGCGCCTCGTCGGCGTTCCCCTGCCCCCGCTGGAGCAGGAGTGCCGCCAGCGCCTCGGGCAGATGCAGCCGCTCGGCGAGCTCGACCACCGTGGACCGGTCCGGCCGCGGCGCGACGACCCACCGAAAGATCGGTGCCTGGGAGACGCTCACCATGACAGTCTAGCCCCGGGACGGGTCATCCCGCCCGTCCCGCGCTCTCGGGCGGGTACAGGATCGCCCCGCAGACTTCGCAGCCATCCAGGATCGAGCCCGACCTGATCTGGCTGCGTCGGTTGAGCGGAATCGAGGTGTGGCAGGAGCCGCAGGAGCCGCCGAGGAGCGGGACGATCACGTCCCCCGAGCGTGCCTTGCGAAGCCGGTCATAGCGGACGCGGAGCGGCCGGTCGAGCTGCGACGCGCTCCCCTCCCGCTCCCTGTGCGCCGCCGCGAGCTCCGCCTCGAGCTCGGCCCGCCGCACCGCCAGCCGGTCCCGTTCCACGGTCTGCCCCTCTGCCGCCACCGCCACGTTGCGCTCCTCTTCCGCCGCCTTGAACTGGGCCTGGGTGACGGCGTCGGAGCTGCGCACCCAGTCGTTCTCCTCTTTCGCCACCACCGATCTCGCCAGGTCGAGCTCGGCCATCAGGGTGGAGGCTTCCTTTGGATTCCGCACGTGCTCCAGTCGCTGTTGTCGGCGGTCCTGGAGCACGCGATAGCTCTCGATCTTGGCCTCCAGCTCGTCCCTGCGCCTGGCGGCGTCCGCCGCCGCCCGGAGGGCGGTTTCCAGGACCTCTCGTGCGCGATCCAACGCCTGATCCAGTACGACCGTCTCCTCCCGCAACGCCTCCAATCGCCGCTCTACCTCCGCCACCGCAGAATCCTTCGCCTGCAAATCGAGCAGCTTGACCAGATCAGCGTGCATCGACATCCCCCCGTCGCAGTTTACGCTTGAGCAGCTCCTCGGGATACCGCGAGGATAACTCCCTGGTGAGCCGTTGCCGTTCGTGGATCAGCGTGTCGTACTCCTCCTGAGTGAGCTGGCCGTCGCGCGTCTTCCGCGCCAGCGCGGCAAGCTCCCGGCGCAGCGGCCTGACCTCCAGCGCCCGGCATGCGTCCACGTAGGTGCGGTCCGCGTCCGGGACGCCGTACTTCGGCTCGAGCCCGCTGAGCCAGGCCCATGCCCGCCGGGCGTCGGCCGACAGCTGCTCCAAGAATATTCCCGAGCCGGCGTTTTCGGGACTGCGGCGGAGCGCTTCGTAAACCTCGCGCAGCGCGGAGGTCTCGAACCACTCGGCCGGAACCTCCGTCGCGGCGCGGGCGAGCCAGGCGGGTTCCTTCATCAGCACCCGAAGGAGATCGCGCTCGGCGCCCAGGTCTTCGGCCCGCCGCCGTGTCGCGGGGCGAACCGGCTTCGAGGGTGACGAGGAGTCCGGCGGAGGCGGAGAGGCGGCCGGGGAGGAAGGCCGGGCGGCTGCCTGCTCCCGCAGCACCTCGCGGCTCACCCCGGTGCGCTCGGAAACCGTCTTGAGGTAGAGATCCCGAGTGATGGGATCCGCCGCCGCGCGAATCGTCGGCAGCAGCCGGTCGAGCGCCTCCCGCTGGTGCTCCACTCCCTCGAACCACCCCTTGCGCTCGAGCAGCTGGATCTTCCGCTCCAGCAGGTCGATCCCATCATCGAGGATCGGTCGCAGCGCCGCCGCACCGCCCTTCCGCACCAGCGTGTCGGGGTCCTCACCCGTTGGCATCGTCGCCACCCGCACCCGGGTCCCGTGACGCAGCAGCTCGTCGCCGGCCCGGAAGGTCGCGCGGAGGCCCGCCTGGTCGCTGTCGTAGAGCAGTGTCGCCGACGGGGCGAACCGGCGCAGCAGTCCGGCCTGCTCGGCCGTGAGCGACGTGCCGAGCGGGGCGACCACGTGCTCGATGCCGGCGAGCACGAGCCGGAACACGTCGAAGTAGCCCTCCACCAGGATGACCGACTCCTCCTTCCTGATGGCGGACTTCGCCTGGTGCAGGTTGTAGAGCTGCTTCCCCTTGTGGAAGATCGGCGTCTCGGGGGAGTTGAGATACTTGGGCTCACCCGGGAGGAGGAGCCGGCCGCCGAATCCCGCGACCCGGCCGCGCAGGTCGTGGATCGGGAACAGCAGCCTCGCCCGGAACCGCGGGATCACTTTGCCGTCGTCGCGCGCCGCGCTCAGGCCGGCCTCGAGCAGCACCTGGTCCGCGAGGCCGAGCTCCTTCATGGCCGTGAGAAAGCCGCGCCCCGCGGGCGCGAAGCCGAGCCCGTGCTGGCCGGCGATCTCCAGGGAGATCTCGCGGCCCAGGAGATACTCGCGGGCGACCGCGGCGTCGGGCGACTCGAGGAGCTGCCGGGTGAACCAGTCCTGCGCCACCGCCACCGCCTCGAAGAGCGGCTCGCGGGGGTCAGGGCCGGAGCGCGACGGACCTTCGGGAATCACGATTCCCGCACGGCGCGCCGCCTCGCGGACCGCGGTGGGATAGTCCAGGCCGAACCGCTTCATCAGCCAGGAGAAGACGTCGCCCGACGCATGGCAGACGAAGCAGTAGTAGCGATTCTTCTTGGGGATGACCGCGAAGTTGCGGTGGGTCCCGCCATGGAACGGGCACGGCCCCCGGTAGTCCGAGCCGGTGCGCTTGAGCTCGACCGCCTCGCCGATCAGGCCGACGAGGTCCGCGCTCTCCCGGACCTGATCCACCGTCTCGTCGGGGATCATGCTCATGCCGAGAACTCCACGACGGTGACGCCGGTGCCGCCCTGATTGCGGGGAGCGAACCCGAATCGCGTCACCCGGCGGTCCCCCGACACCACCCGCCGCACCCGCTCGCGCACTACGCCCGTACCCATGCCATGGATGATGCGCAGAAACGGCTGTTCCGCCAGCACGGCCGCGTCCACGGCAGCGATGGTCGCCTGCTCCGCCTCGTCGCCGGTGAGGCCGCGAAGATCTAGCTCCAGCGGGGCAGCGAGGCCGCGGGGCAGCGGGGCAGCCGTTGTGCCGGGAGTCTTGCGGGCGGCGTGATCGTTCGGCGGGAGCGACGTGAGCATCGTGGCGTCGAGAACCACCTTCATCGCTCCTACTGCGACGACCGCCGTGCCATCCGCTCGAAGCTCGAGCACCTCACCCGTCCCGCCGCTAGGCAGACGAACCTTGCTCTTTACCTCGACGGCCGCGCGACCCTCCGACTGCCCCGCTGCCCCGCTGCCCCGCTGCCCCACCTCCTCCGCGACCTCGCGGATCCCCTCCTCCACCATCCGCCGCGCCTCACGGGCCGCCGCGTCGTCGCCCGCCGCCCGCGCGGCTCCCAGCGCCTCTTCGACCAGACGTCTCGCTTCCATCAGATACTGCTTCGCCTGTCTGCGCCCGGCACGATCGGCGTCCTTCTCCAGGCGCTTGAGCTCCGCCTCGCGCGCCCTCTGACTCTCCTCCTGGATCGCGAGGCGGGCGCCCAGCGATTCCAGCTCGGCCTCGCGCTGGTCGAGCCGGGCCTGAGTCTCTCGCACCTCGCGACCCCGCTCCTCGACCGCGGCGAGGAGGGCGTCGAGGTTGCGCTCGGCATCCGGCACCCGTGCCTCCGCGTCGGCGAGGACCTCGGTCGGGATGCCGAGCCGCCGGGCGATCGCGAGGCCATAGGAGCGGCCGGGGACCCCCTTCACCAACCGGTAGGTTGGCGTGAGCGTCGCGGCGTCGAACTGGAGTGATGCGTTCACCACGCCCGGGGTGTGGCTGGCCAGATCCTTGAGCGCGCCGAGGTGGGTGGTCGCCAGCGTCAGCGTGCCGCGCGCGGTGAGCGAGGCCAGGATCGCCGCGGCGAGCGCCGCGCCCTCGGCGGGATCGGTGCCGCTTCCCACCTCGTCGAGGAGGACGAGCGCGCCGGCGTCCGCGTCGGACAGAACGCGGCGGAGCATCGCGACGTGCGCGCTGAAGGTGGAGAGGCTGGCGGAGATGGACTGGCGGTCGCCGATGTCGGCGAAGTAGCCGCCGAATGCCGGGAGCCTGGTGCCGGAACCGACCGGAGGGACGATGCCGCTCTGGGCCAGTGCCGAGGCCAGGCCCACGGCTTTGAGGAGTACGGTCTTTCCGCCGGTGTTGGGCCCGCTGATGAGCAGCGTCCGCTCGCTCGGGTCCATCTCGAGATCGAACGGCACCACCGGCTCCGAGCCCGCGAGCAGGAGGGAGTGCCGGCCGTTCACGACGCGCAGACCCGCCGGTGCGGCGACCATCTCGGGGACCTCGCCGTCGGACGCTATGGCGTAGCGGGCGCGGGCGACCAGGTCGTCCACCGCGACGCACATCTCGATGGCGCCTCTCAGGACCGGGAGCTCGGGCCGGAGCATTCCGCTGAGGTCGCGGAGGACCCGCAGGGTCTCCCGCTCCTCCTCGACTTCCGCCTCCCGGAGCGCGTTCCCCAGCTCGATCGCCTCGGTCGGCTCGACGAAGAGAGTTCCGGCGCTCCCCGACTCGTCGTGGACGATCCCGGGAGGGCGGCTCCGCGAGTCACGGCGAACCGGGATGACGTAGCGCCCGCCGCGCACGGTGACGGAGGCGTCCGCGACGGCCACGGTGGAGTCGAGCCCGCGGAGCAGCGAGTCGAGCCGTCGGAGCAGCCGATGCCTCGCCTGGTGCACTTCCCGCCGCGCGGCGGCGAGCGCGGGGCTGGCGGTGTCGAGGAGGCTTCCGTCGGCGTCGAGCGACTGCTCCAGCCGGCGCTCGATCGCCTTGTCGGTGAGTGGATGGGACAGCGCGGCGGCGAGCGGGGCGGTCTCCTGCACTCGCCGCAGATCCGCGTGCACCCGGCGCGCGGCGCCGAGCACTCGCTGGATGGCGACCAGATCGGTACCGTCGAGCACGCTCCCCTCGATCCGGAGCCGCGCCAGCGCGCGCGACACGTCCGGGATCGGCTCGGCCAGGAGCGCGTCGCCGCGGCGGAAGATGCCCGCCACCTCGCCGACCCGGGCCAGCTCCAGCCGGATCCAGTCGAGGTCGAGTGTTGGCAGTCGTCCGCGTACCCGCTTGGCGCCGAGCGGTCCGGCCGCGTAGCCGGCCACCAAGTCGAGCACCGGCCCCAGCTCGATCGTCTCGAGCCCGTCGGCCGACCGCTCCGCCGGCACAGGCGACGGGGTGCCGGCCTCTGAGTCGGTCGGCACCCCGTCGGAAGAGAGACGCTCCACCACGGCCATCACCCCGCCTGAAGCTCCTCGCGTACGATCTGGTTGATCAGCTTTCCTTCGGCCCGCCCCTTGTACCGCTGAATGATTTGGCCCATCACCTTGCCGAGATCCTTCGCCCCGCCGGCGATCACCTCGCGCACCGCCGCGCGGATCTCCTCGGGCTCTACCGCCGGCGGGAGAAACTCCTCCAGTACGGCGATTTGGGCCTGCTCGACGGCGACGAGATCGGTCCGGCCGCCGGCGGTGTACTGCTCGATGGCCTCCCGGCGAATCTTGATCCCCTTCCGGAGCACTTCCGCGACCTCCTCGTCCGTCGCCGGCCGGCGGAGATCGATCTCGCGGTTCTTCAAGTTGGCGAGGATGGTGCCCAGCACGAGGGTGCGATCCTTGTCCTGCGCCTTGCGGGCGGCATTCATCGCCGCGCGCAAGGCATCGGCAACGCTAGCCGCGGGGGACACGTGGGCCCCGGCGGTTCTTGCGGACCGCGGCGTTCATCTTCCGCTTCCGCTTTTCGCTCGGCTTCTCGAAGTGGCGGTGCTTGCGAAGATCGGACAGGATCCCGGCCTTCTCACACTTCTTCTTGAAGCGCTTGAGCGCCCGCTCGAAGCTCTCGTCATCGTGAATGATGACTTCCGGCATGCAATGTATCACCCCTCTCGGCCTGGATGGGCGTAAACGTTAGCGCCGTGGCAATTTAGGGGGTTGCGGGGGTGGAGGCAAGGCGGGGCAGCGGGTAACTGCTCGACCGATCGCGCGATGCTGGTCTTGTCAGCGAATGGGCGCCCCGTAGCGTCATCCCGAGCGAAGCGAGGGATCGGCCCGCATGCGTTCCAAAGGGATGTACGTCTATGTCTTGGCAAGCGTAACCCGACGTCTGTACGTCGGGGTGACCACCGATCTTGTGCGCCGGGTTTGGCAACATCGATCCGGGACGATTCCGGGGTTCACCAAGAAGTACAGCGTGACCAGGTTGGTCTACTTCGAACCCTTCGCCGACCCCATTGTGGCAATCATGCGGGAGAAGCAACTGAAAGGCTGGGCTAGAGTGAAGAAGCTCGCGCTCGTGGAGAGCATGAACCCTTCGTGGGCGGACTACGCCGAGGATTGGTTTACCAACGCTAGGCGGGCCGATCCCTCGCGCCGCACGGGATGACGCGCGGCGCCGGGCGTTGGCT
>CAYPAE010000013.1:0-13801 GCA_964408595.1 uncultured Gemmatimonadaceae bacterium
GAGGGACGATGATCAGCACCCGGCCGGTTCCGGTGACGATGGGGAGTCCGGTGTTCCGCTCGCTGGAGCTCGACGGCTTCGCCGTCGTCGAGGCCTGGTTCCCCGCCAGGGAGTATCTGGCGCGCCACACCCACGATCGCGCCTGCGTGGCGGTGATGCTCGAAGGCTCCTTCGACCTCGCCATAGGCGGACGGGTCCATCACTGTCCCCCCACCGCGGTCGCCACGGAGCCGGCGGGCGAGACCCACGCCAACAGCATCGGCGACCAGGGAGCCCGCGTCGCCGTCATCCAGCCGGACCCGGCCCGGACCGAGCTGCTCCGCCCCTTCGCCCGGATTCTCGACCGCCCGTCGCACCGGCACCATGCCGGAGTCGCGGCATGCGCCACGCGGCTCACCCGCGAGCTCGACCGCCCGGACGACCTCGCCTCGCTCGCGGCCGAGGCGGCGGTGCTCGAGATCCTGGTCGTCCTCGGCCGGCTCGCGTTCGACGCCGAGCGGACGCCGCCGCCCTGGCTGCTTCGGGCCCAGGAGCTGGTGCACGCGAGGTTCCGCGAGCCGCTGCAGGTCGGGGCGGTGGCGCGGGAGGTGGACGTGCATCCCGGCCATCTCGCCCGTGCCTTCCGGCAGCACTTCAGGATGCCGTTGGGGTCCTACGTGCGGAGACTCCGATTGGAGTGGGTAGCCGCCGAGCTGCTCGGCTCGGAGGATTCACTCGCGAGGGTGGCCCTGGCCGCGGGGTTCGCCGATCAGAGCCACCTCACCCGCGCCTTCAAGTGCCACACCGGGCTCACGCCCCAGGCCTATCGCCGGACCAAGCCGCCGCCGAGGTAGCGCCGCGCTACTATTAGCGATGGCCTCGAACGCCCGAGCCGCTGCGACGGTCACCGCTCTCATCTTCGACCTCGACGGCACGCTGATCGACACCGTCTACGCTCACGTCTTCGCGTGGCAACGCGCGCTCAGCGAGGCGGGGCTCGCCATCGACGGGTGGCGGATCCACCGCCGGATCGGCATGAGCGGAGGCCTCTTCGCCCGCGCGGTGGCGCGGGAGCTGGGCCGCCGGCTGACCCAGGCGGAAGTGGAGGCGCTCCAGAACCGGCACGGTCAGCTGTTTCGTCAGCTCCTGCCCGACCGGCGGCCATTGCCGGGGGCGGTCGAGCTGCTGCGCGAGCTGCGGGAGGCGGGCATCCCGCACGGCATCGCGACGTCGGGGCGCCGGCCGGAGATCGATGCCGCGCTCGCGGCGCTGGGCGTGGGTCCGGAAACGGTCGTAGTGGATCGGGGCGACGTGCAGCGGGCGAAGCCCGCTCCGGACCTCTTCCTCGAGGCCCAGGCGAGACTCGGCGCCGCTCCGGCGGACTGCTACGTGATCGGCGACGCGGTGTGGGACCTGCTCGCCGCGCGCCGGGCGGGCATGCTGAGCGTGGGACTCCTGACCGGTGGATACGGCGAGGACGAGCTGGTCCGCGCGGGGGCCTTCCGAGTGTACACCGACGCCGCCGAGCTCCGGACGTCGCTCGACGAGCTCGGCCTCGTGCCCTGATCAGAAAGCGAGCTTGAGGATCCGCCCCTCCGTCCCCACCAGCCACCCGGCCTTCGGGCTCGCGAACCCCACCGCCCAGTAGTCCTTCACCCCCTCCATACCGATCCAGCGGCCCGCTTCGTCGGCCGACCACGCGGCGCCGCTCGGCCCGGTCGCGACCACCGTTCGGCTCCCGCCGCCCGGCACGTAGGCGAGGCCGTAAACCGCGCCCGGGAACGGCGTCCGGGTGGCGAGCCGCCAGGTTCGGCCCCCGTCGCTGGAGCGGGCGACGTTATCGGCAAACGAATCGGGCGCCGCGATGTTGCCGCCGCCGAGGATCCCGTTGAGGGTATCGCGGAACTCCAGGCTCGCCCCGCCGGAGGTTGCGCTGCCCTGGACAATGGGCGTCTCGTAAGCCCGCCAGGTGTCACCGCCGTCGGTGGTCGCCAGCACCCTCGCCCGGGCCGCGGCCCCGGTGGAGATCCAACCATGTCTGTCGCCGGTGGTGGCGGTGCAGGTGCCGCTGGCGGCGAACGCCCCTTCGCCGCTCTGCGCCAACGGAAGCCGGTCGCCGATGTCGGTCCAGGTTTCGCCGTCGGTGGTGCGGACGACGGGGAAACGACCCGCCACCGCATCGCTCATGGTGAAGCCGCGGCGCTGGTCCCAGAAGGCGAAGCAGTCGTAGAAGGCACTGGTGTCGCGGCTGGTGAACTGGAGCGACCAGGATCGTCCGCCGTCTTCCGTCTGGTAGATGCGGGACCGGTCTCCGGGTCCGGCGGCGAGCAGATACGCGATGCTCTCGCTCACCCCTTCGACGTCGCGAAACTCGAGGCTGTCGGCGCCCGGGACGACGCCGGTCCGCCAGGTGTCGCCGCCGTCGGCCGTGACCGCGTAGGTCCCAGCGACACCGCTGGCCCAGGCGATCCGCTCGCTCACGGGGCTGATCGCCTGTAGGCGGCTCGTGGTGCCGCTCTGCTGCGGGGTGAGCGTTGGGGCGTTGCCGGGGGAGATGTCGCTCGCGGTCGACGCGCTCGAGCAGCCCTCGACCAGGAGCGCGAATAGGAGGACATGGATGCGTGGAGTCATGCCGCCAAGGTAGAGAGGGGACGCACCGCTACAGTTCCGCCCTGTATCCCTCACCACAGTCACCCCGCGCTCGTGCTCCGCGAGCACGTCCTTGCCCGGAAAGCTGCTCCAGTCCACCGGCCCCACCGTGTACCGATAGTGCAGTAGGGTGAGGACGTACTTCCACGCCGAGGTGAAGTAGCGGTACGACGCATCCCACTCGCCGCCGCGGCCCTATCCGGTCTGCTCGAACCAGACCCGGGTCCGGTCGGGCCCGAGCCGCTCCAGCCGGACGACCACGCTGGTTCGCTGCCAGATTGTTCTCGGCGCCGCGCTTCCCGGGCGCTGAATCGGGGTCGAAGAGGATCTCGTACGACCCGAGCGGGCGCAGGTCGATGTTGCTCCCGGGCGCGAACCACTCCCTTACCCGCGCGGTCTCGGTCCACGCCGACCAGACGGCCTGAATCGGCGCGGGGATGTCCACCCGGTATCTGAGCGCCCGGCCGACGCTGTCGGCCGAGGGGCTCGAGGCGGTCAGGAAGGGATCTCTCCACCCGCGCGGGCGATCGATCCGGCGGTCCCGCCGCGGAACTTCTCGACCACGCGCATCGCTCCGGCCATCACGTCCATCATCCGCATCGCATTGGTCCGGCGGCCGGCCCAGACGTTGAGCACGTAGCCCCACCCCGCGTGATAACCCTTCCGCGCGCGGCTCGCGCCCCTGCCCCAGTTCTCCCACCTGGTCGCCGTGAGCTCGAGCCGGGTGCCGCCGGACTCGGGGATGAAGCGCACCTCGACGTCCTGCGCGCTCGCCGGCTCGCGCGAGGGATGGAAGGTGAACTTCACCCGCGCGGGTGGGTCCCACTCGAGCACCGTCCCCCACTGAAAGCGCCGGCCGTCCAGGTGCTCCTCGAAGATCCGGCCGCCCACCCGAGGCTCGAAGACGACGCCCTTCACCCGCTCGCCGCCGATCGAATGGGTGCGCCAGGGCCACCACGACGCGAACTCGCCGGCGAAGCGGCGGAACGCGGCCTCCTGGCTCCAGGAGACCAGCACCGAGCGGACGATGGGCGGCAGGGCGGGCTCGGTCATCGCGATCCTCTCTTGGGCGGGGCCGGATCATCCGCGGCGTAGGCGCTCAGCACGTCGTCCCACAGCGACTCCAGATAGCGGCGCAGCTCGGACAGTCCCTCGGCGCTCGCCCGGTAGTGGCGCCGGGTGCCCTCGCGGCGGTCGGTGACCAGCCGCGCCTCGCGCAGCACGCGGAGGTGCTGGGAGACGGCGGGCTGGGTGACCCGCACCACCCGGGCGAGCTCGCCCACGGTGTGCGACCGCCTGCGGAGCCGCTCGTAGAGGCGGCGCCGGGTGGGGTCGGCCAGGGCGACCAGTGCATTCTGATAAGCCATGACTTATATAAGTACACGCTTACGTTTGTTTGTCAAGCCGGCCTGGGTATCTTCGGGTTCCACCCCACGACCGGAGGCAGCGATGGCCAACCTCAGGAAATCCGCAAAGCGAGCGAAGCAGACCGCGAAGCGCGCCGGCGGGAAGGCGAAGTCGCTCGCGTCGAAGGTCGCCGGGAAGCTGGGGAAGCGGCGGACGGGGAAGAAAAGGCAAATCGCCGCGGCCGTCGCGGCGGGCCTCGCGGCGGCAGCCATCGGGGCCGCGGTGGCGCGGAGGCGGAAGAAGGCGCGCTAACCGAGGCGGGGGCGGGGACTCAGCGCACGCCGCGCAGGAGCGGCACGAAGCGCACCGGCAGGAGACGTCTCGAGGCGACCCGCCCGGCCGCATCCTTCTCGACCAGCACCAGCTCCTGGTCGAGGAGCGGATCACCCACCGGCATCACCAACCTGCCGCCGGGCGCCAGCTGCTGGATCAGCGCGGGTGGAATCGAATCGGCGCCGGCGGTGACCACGATCGCGTCGAACGGCGCCTGCTCGGGCCAGCCCGCGTAGCCGTCGCCGTGCCGGACGGTGACGCCGCGGTAACCCAGCCGGGCGAGCCGCGCTTTCGCCTCCTCCGCCAGCGCGCGGAAGATCTCGATCGTCCACACCCGGGCTCCCGTCTCGGCGAGCACCGCGGCCTGGTATCCCGACCCCGTGCCGACCTCGAGTATGCGCATGCCCGTCCGCGGACGGACCAGCTGCGTCATGAAGGCCACGACCACCGGCTGCGAGATCGTCTGGTCGTGGCCGATGGGAAGCGGCGTGTTGTCGTAGGCGTAGGCCCGCTGGTCGGCGGGGACGAACTGGTGGCGGGGGACGGCGCGCATTGCGGCGAGAGTGGCGGGGTCGCTGATGCCCTGGGGAACCAGATGATCGGCCACCAGCCGTTCGCGGGCGGCGCTCCAGCGCTGCTCGTCGGTCTGGGCCTGGACGGAGACGGCAGTCGTTGTGGCAAGCAACAACGCCAGGAGCTTTGGCCCCTTCGCTGCGCTCAGGGTGACACAGCCCTTTACCCCGCTCAGGGTGACACGGCCGCACGCACCAGGCATTTCACGACTCCCCTCACGACTCCACGTAGATCTCGCCTCCACGCTCCCGGAACTCCTCCGCCTTCCGCTCCATCTCCGCCGCGTACTCGCGCACGTCGTGGGTGATCTGCATCGAGCAGAACTTGGGTCCGCACATGGAGCAGAAGTGCGCCACCTTGGCGCCGTGCGCGGGCAACGTCTCGTCGTGGTAGGCCCGGGCGGTGACCGGGTCGAGGCTCAGGTTGAACTGGTCCTCCCAGCGGAAGTCGAACCGCGCCCGGCTGAGCGCGTCGTCCCACGCCCGGGCGCCCGGATGTCCCTTGGCGATGTCCGCCGCGTGGGCCGCGATCTTGTAGGCGATGACGCCGGCCTTCACGTCGTCGCGATTGGGGAGGCCGAGGTGCTCCTTGGGCGTCACGTAGCAGAGCATGGCGGTGCCGTACCAGCCGATCATCGCCGCGCCGATCGCGCTGGTGATGTGGTCGTAGCCCGGCGCGATGTCGGTGGTGAGCGGGCCCAGGGTGTAGAACGGCGCCTCCCGGCACCAGTCGAGCTGCTTGTCCATGTTCTCCTTGATGAGATGCATGGGGATGTGCCCCGGCCCTTCGTTCATCACCTGCACCCCGTGCTCCCACGCGATCAGGTTGAGCTCGCCCTGCGTCCGCAGCTCGGCGAACTGCGCCTCGTCGTTCGCGTCGGCGATGCTCCCGGGCCGGAGCCCGTCGCCCAGGGAGAACGAGACGTCGTAGACCGCCATGATCTCGCAGATCTCGCGGAACCGGGTGTAGAGGAAGCTCTCCTGGTGGTGGGCGAGGCACCACTTCGCCATGATGGACCCGCCGCGGGAGACGATGCCCGTCACCCGGTTGGCGGTGAGCGGCACGTAGCGCAGCAAAACGCCGGCGTGCACCGTGAAGTAGTCCACCCCCTGCTCCGCCTGCTCGATCAGCGTGTCGCGGTAGATCTCCCAGGTCAGATCCTCCGCCACCCCGCCCACCTTCTCCAGCGCCTGGTAGATCGGCACCGTGCCGATCGGAACGGCGGAGTTCCGGATGATCCACTCGCGGGTCTCGTGGATCTGCTTCCCGGTCGAGAGGTCCATCACGGTGTCGGCGCCCCACAGCGTGGCCCACCGGAGCTTCTCGACCTCCTCCTCGATGGACGACGTCACCGCCGAGTTGCCGATGTTGGCGTTGATCTTCACCTGGAACCGGCGGCCGATGACCATCGGCTCCAGCTCGGGATGGTTGATGTTGGCGGGGATGATGGCCCGGCCGCGCGCCACCTCGCTCCGCACGATCTCGGGATCCATCCCCTCGCGAATCGCGGCGAACTCCATCTCCGGGGTGATGTCTCCGCGGCGGGCGTAGTGGAGCTGGGTCACGCGGGAGCGGCCGCGGAAGGCGGGCGCGCGGGCAGGCGGGCTGGCGGGCAGGAGGCCCGCGTCACGGCCGCCCGCGTGCCCGCGTGCCCGCCGGCCCGCCTCCTCCACATCCCTCGCCGCTATCCACGCCCCTCGCACCGACGGCAGCCCGTCCCGCGGATCGTGCCCCAGCGGCCCGCTGCTGTCGTAGACCCTGAGCGGCGGCTCGCCGTCCGAGAGCGCGACCTCCCGCATCGGCACGCGGACCCCGCGCGCGCCTTCGACGTAGACCTTGGTGGAGTTGGGAAAGGAGTCGCCGTACGACTCGGCGGTGGGTCGCTGCGGAAGGGTGGCGGTCATCGCGGAAGTGCTCCCTGTAGGAAAGAAAGGGAGCGAGGGGGGCGACAGTCCCGTCGCCCGCGCCGCGCTCCCTTCGCCGGTATCAGCCGGATCAGGTTCCAAGGGTACGATCTCAATCAGGCGGTGCCCCTCCCTGATGCCCCTGGCGGCAGATGAAGTCTATCGCCGTCAGCGCCTCGGGGGCAGCCGGACCGTGCAGGTCGCGCGATCCGGACTTCCGGTCCCCCCTCAACACCCCCTCGCAGGCTCACGGAAGCCGGCCCACAGGGCGGCAGGCGAGTCCCTAACCCCATCGCCCAACAGAGGAAACGGCCCCGAGATGGTCTTGTCTCGCGGTGGAGCGTACCCGGGCACGCGATATGCCTTACCGAAGGCCTTGAGACCGGCTCCGGCCACCGTCCGCGGGACCGGTCTTACCAGAGCAATTCCGGAAGGACCGTCTTGTCGAACAGCAGTGGGAATCGCGTGCCTGCCTTCGGGTCCGCGACGATTCGACGATCGAGGCACCCCCGGTAAGGCGGCGCGTTTCGCGTCGTCCCCCACGCCCTCGCGCGTCGAATCCAGACCGCGGGGGCGTTTCACATCCCCGACGAAGATGTAGGAGGGGACAATGAGAAGGTCCTGGATCGTCACGATCGTGGCCGCATCGCTGCTGCCGGCGAGCCCCCAAGGCGCGCAGGCGCTGCAGCGCCTGATCGACGTGCGCCAGATCGCGACCGACACGCTCCGCGACGTAGCGGTGGCGGCGTTCGTCCAGGGCCGGCCCACCATCTACTACAATCCCGTCCTCCTCCAGGGGTTCGGCCCGCGCATGGCCGAGTTCTTCTTCGCGCACGAGTACGGCCACCTTCGCTATGGCCACGCCGGCGGCGCGCTGGCGCACGAGGCCGGCGAAGCGAGTCTCATGCGGCAGCGGCAGGAGCTGGAAGCCGACTGCTACGCCGCGCAGGTGCTGGCCGAGCCCGACCGGGAGGCGGTCGACGCGGCGCTCCGCTTCTTCCGACGGATGGGGCCCTATCGGTACGACGCGCTCCACCCGACGGGCTCGCAGCGCGCCGCGAAGATCCTCTCCTGTCTCCCGCCCGCTCCCGAAGAGCTGGTCGAGCCGGCGACGGTGCCGGAAGATGCCTCCCTTGCGCCCGACGTGAGCTTCACCCTCCGCTCACCCGCGGCGAGCGCGGGCGAGTATGCCGTCGAGGCCCGCATCTGGATCGACGACATTGCCGTGGGCACCGTCTCCAGCATCCGGCAGCCGGGCAGCATCGTCGTGCGGGGCTTTCCGGCGGGCGTGCACCGCTACCGGGTCGCGGTCAAGCTCTACGCCTTCGACGCCATGCTCCAGCTGAACCCCGGCGGCGGGGCGAGCGGCGAAGGTCTGATCGTGGTGGACGAAGGCTCCGTGCTCGCGGTCCGCTGGCGGTCCGGCGAGCCGCCAACCCTGGTGCGGCAGCAGGCGGCGATTCCTGCGCCGAGGTAGCCCCTGGCCCCGCGTCCGACGATTTCGTAGTCCCCCGCCCTGGAAACCCGCCCGCGAGCTCTCCGACACCGTTTACGCAAGTCCTTGTAAATCAACAACGTCAGCCGAAGGTTCCGATTCGCGCCCTCCCCCGCCCTTATGGAATCGCGATTGCGGAGGTAAGTTTGCCTCGCCCGGAAGCTTGTACGATCGATCTATTTCACTCGACCAGGAGCCTGCAAATGCCCCGTTCTCTCTTGCTTCCCCTCATCGCCGTGTTCGCCCTGGCGGCCTGCAACAAGCAGGCTGACACCGGCGCCGCGCCGGCGCCCGAGACGGCCGAAGCGCCCGACGCTGCGGCTGTCCCGGCTGACACCGCCGCCCCCGCTGTCGTGGACACCACCGTCCCGGCCGAGGCCGCCATGCCGGCCGAAGAGCCGGCCGCTGACGCCACCGTTCCGGCCGAAGAGCCGGCTGCCGACGCCACCGTTCCGGCCGAAGAGCCCGCGGTCGAGGAGCCGATGGACAGCACCACGATCCCGGCCGACAGCGCGAGCGCGCAGTAAGCGTCCCAGGTTGACAGCCACCTCCTCGCGCGCTAGCCTAAGAACATGAGCTACCGTGTCGCTCGTCTCCACCGGCTCCACACCCCCGCCTCGCAGGTGATGGCGGCGGCGTGTTGTTGTATGACCGGTAACCTTCCCGACGGGACGACCTAGCGCGCCTCAGACTCACAGTAGTACCCGGCCCGCAGGAATGTCCTGCGGGCCTTTTCTTTTTGCCGGCTGTGGACCTACGGCACTATCGGAGCGCGGATGCAGATCGTACGCGACATCGACACGGAGATGGGCGAGGACTCGCCGCCTGAGCGGGTGGTCGCCTGGATGCTGAAACGGTTTGCCGGGCGGCGCCTGGCGATGACCACCGCCTTCGGCATGGAAGGCTGTGCGCTCATCGACATGATCGCACGGCACGGCGTCCCGGTTCCGGTGCTCTATCTCGACACCGGGTTCCTCTTTCCCGAGACGCTCCAGCTCCGCGACCGGCTGGCCCATCGCTACCCCCACCTGAGCTTCGAGAACCGGGGGACGTCGCTCACCCCGGAGGCGCAGGAGGCGCTCTACGGCCCCGAGCTGTGGGCCCGCGATCCCGACACCTGCTGCCACCTCCGGAAGGTCGAGCCGATGCGGCACGCCCTCGGCGACCTGGACGTGTGGGTGACGGGACTGACGCGGAGCCAATCGCCCTCGCGGGCGGGGCTTCGGGTGGTGGAGTGGGACTGGAAGTACCAGCTCCTCAAGGTGAATCCCCTGGCGGGCTGGGACCGGGCGAAGGTGTGGGAATACGTCCAGCACCACGGCGTGCCCTACAACGAGCTGCACGACCGGGGCTACCCGACGCTGGGGTGCAGCCACTGCACCCGGCCCGTCGCCGGCAACGTCACCGGCGAGTACACCCGAGAGGGGCGGTGGCGGGGACTGGAAAAGAACGAGTGCGGGCTGCACCAGATCGTCGGACGGGCGTCGTAACATGGCGTCGCCATGGGTGCCTTATGAACAGGGGCGGTTGTCAATGTCGTGTGTCACCCTGAGCGGAGCGAAGGGGGCATGCCTTGAGTCATGGCTCCTTCGCTTCGCTCAGGATGACATTGCCTTTGACAGCCGCCCGTAATTCGTAACGGACCTTACACCGGACAACCGGACCAGCCATGCCCAAGGATTCGAAAGTCGAGGACGCCAAAAGGCAGAGCCGGCATCTCCGAGGCACCATCTCGGAGACGCTGAAGGCGCCCGTCTCCCACTTCGCGGGCGACGACGTCACCCTGCTCAAGTTTCACGGCACCTACCAGCAGGACGATCGCGACGCGCGGCGGAGCCGTGACGAGGGCGCGGAGAAGGCGTTCTCCTTCATGGTGCGGGTGGCCCTGCCGGCGGGCGTGCTCGGCGCGGAGCAGTACCTCGCGCTGGAGGAGGTGGCCGACCGGTACGCCAACGGGACGCTGCGGGTCACCACCCGTCAGGGGTTCCAGCTCCACGGCGTGCTGAAGAGCGGCCTCAAGGAGACCATCGCCGAGGTGAACCGCCGCCTGATGACGACGCTGGCCGCGTGCGGCGACGTCTCCCGCAACGTGATGGGCTGCCCGGCGCCGGTGGAGGACGAGGCGCACGCCGCCGTGCGCGCCGCGGCCCGCGGCATCGCCGAGCAGCTGCGTCCCGCGTCCAAGGCGTATCACGAGATCTGGCTCGACGGCGAGAAGCAGGTCTCCACCGAGGAGGAGGAGCCCTTCTACGGCGACGTCTACCTCCCGCGGAAGTTCAAGACCGGCGTCGCGCTCTCCACCGACAACTGCGTGGACATCTGGTCGCAGGACGTGGGGCTGGTCGCGATCGTGGATGGTCGGGCCATCCGCGGCTTCAACGTCCTGGTGGGCGGCGGGCTCGGCATGACCCACCACAAGGCCGATACCTCGGCGCGGCTGGCCCAGCCGCTCGGCTTCGTCGAGGCGGAGCACGCGGTCGAGGCGGTGCGCATCGTGGCCGCGATTTTCCGCGACTACGGCAACCGCGCCGACCGGCGGCACGCCCGGCTCAAGTACCTGATCGCCGAGTGGGGGATCGAGAGGTTCCGCGCCGAGTTCGAGAGCCGGGCCGGGTTCGCGCTCGCGCCGGCGGTCGAGCTTCCCGCCCTGCCCTATCACGACCACCTCGGCCGCCACCGCCAGCCCGACGGCCGGTGGTTCTACGGCGTCTTCGTCCAGAGCGGACGAATCACCGACACCGGGAGCCACCGGCTCAAGACCGCGCTGCACCAGATCGTCGCCCGCTTTCAGCCGGGCGTGCGTCTCACCGGACAGCAGAACGTGCTGCTCACCGATCTCGACGACGGCGCGGTGAAGGCGATCGAGAGCATCCTGCGGGAGCACGGGGTGACGCCGCCGCAGGAGCTGTCCGCGACCCGACGGTTCTCGATGGCCTGTCCCGCGCTCCCGACCTGCGGCCTGGCGGTCGCCGAGTCCGAGCGGGCGATGCCGGAGATCCTCGATCAGTTCGAGGCCGAGCTCACGGCGCTCGGGCTCCGCGACGAGCCGCTCACGATCCGCACGACCGGGTGCCCCAACGGCTGCGCCCGTCCCTACACGGCGGACATCGCCTTCGTCGGCCGCTCGCTCGGTCTTTACAACGTGTACGTCGGCGGCGGTCTCGGCGGCGACCGGGTGGTGGACCTCTTCCGGGCCGACGTGCGGGTGGAGGAGCTGCTCGACGCGGTGCGACCGCTGCTGGTGCGCTGGGCGTCGGAGCGCTGGCAGGGCGAGGGGCTGAGCGACTTCTACCAGCGGCTGGTCGGCCGGTCCGAGCGGCGGACCTCGATCACCGGGCGCGAGGAGCCCACCGCGGAGCTGGTGACCCTGGCGGTGGGGTCGTGAGCCGCATCGCGCTGGTACTCGCGGCCCACGGCTCCCGCCGCGACCCCGCGGCCAACGCGCTGGTGCGGCGCCTCGCCCAGGCGGTGCGCGAGCGGCGGCTCTTCGACGAGGTCGCGGTCGCCTTCCATCAGGGCGAGCCGGGATTCGACACCGTGCTCGACGAGCTCGAGTCGGAGGCCGTGACCATCGTGCCGGTGATGACGAGTGCCGGCCACTACGCCGACGTAGTGCTGCCCGAGGGGCTCGCCCGGAACCGGCGCTTCGCCGGCGTCCGGCTGCGGCAGACGCCGCCGGTCGGCTCGCATCCGGGAATCGCGCCGCTGGTGGCGCGGCGGGTGAGCGAGCTGCTGCGCGAGTACGGGCTCCCCCGGCCGGAGACGACGCTGCTCCTCGCCGGGCACGGCACCCGGCGCCACGCGGCGAGCCGGGACACCACGCTCCAGCTGGCGGAGACGCTGCGCCGCCGTCGCGTCGCGGGCGAGGTGGTCGCCGGATTCATCGACGACGATCCCGGTCTCCTCGAAGCGCTCGGCGCCAGTCCGCTCGGCCCCGTCCTCGTGCTCCCCTTCCTCATCGGCGGCGGCACCCACGCGGCCGACGACATCCCCCGCGCGATCGGCCTCCCGCCGGGAGAGATCCCGCTCGCCGGCCGGGTGGGCGGACGCGTGATCGTGGTGGACCACGCGGTGGGCACGCTTCCGGGCGTGGTGGACGTGATCGTGGACCTCGCCCGGCGGCATCCGCCGGCTCCCCCCCGGCTGGTGCGCCGCGGGGGGCGCCCCGCGCGAACGACGACCGGCAGCGTGCACCTCGTCGGCGGCGGGCCGGGAGATCCCGGACTCATCACCGTGCGCGGCCTGGAGCTGCTGCGGCGCGCCGACGTGGTGGTGCACGACCGGCTGATCGGGCCCGAGCTGCTGCACGAGGTGCGGGCCGGCGCGGAGCTGGTGGACGTCGGCAAAGGCGCCGGGCACGCCGCGCTCTCGCAGGAGGAGATCAACCGGCTGCTGGTGGATCGCGCCCGCGCCGGCCATGATGTCGTACGGCTCAAGGGGGGCGACCCGTTCGTCTTCGGCCGGGGTAGTGAGGAGCTGTCGGCGTGCCGGGAGGCGGGAGTGCGCTGCGAGGTGGTGCCCGGCGTGTCGAGTGCCATCGCCGCGCCGGCGGCCGCGGGGATCCCGGTGACCGCGCGCGGGATCGCGCGATCGTTCGCGGTGGTGACCGCGCACCAGGCGGGCGAGAGCGGCGAGCACGACGTCGCCCCGCTCGCGGGAGTGGACACCATCGTGGTGCTGATGGGCCGCTCCAGCCTGCCGAGCTTCACCGCGCGGCTCATCGCCGCCGGCCGCGACCCCGACACGCCGGCAGCGTGCATCCAGTCGGCCACCACGCCCGCGCAGCGGGTGACGCTGGCGACGCTGGCCACCATTGCGGACGCCGCCGAGCGCGACGGGCTGGAGGCGCCGATCGTCACGGTGATCGGAGCGGTGGCGAGGATGGCGGCGGAGGGTGCGATGCCGGAGGTCCGCACCGTCGAGGAGGTACTGGCGCTGGCCGGCGCGTAGGATATCTGCCCACCCCACGCCTTGCGCGGAACGTCCATCTCGTACATTCTGGATTCACGGGCGACAGTCCACGCCCAACCTCTTCGGCCCTCCCCCAGCGAGGGCCCTCGTGAGGCAAAGGGGGGCAGACTCCCGGATCGCAGTGCAGCCTTTGGCGCCGCCACCAGGCGACGTTGCTGGGGAGCGTGCCGGTGGCCCGACCAAAGGATCCCACCAAATGACGACCAATAAAGACTTCAAGCGCCTGGTTCGTGGGCGCATGCAGAAAACCGGCGAATCCTACACCGCCGCGCGCTCTCACTACCTCAAGAAACCGGGCGGGACCTCCGTCGTTGCTCCTATCGACTACGCCAGGCTAGCCGGCATGATGAGCGACGCCGCCGTGAAGGCCAAGACCGGCTGCACCTGGGAGAAGTGGGTCCAGGCGCTCGACTATGCGAAAGCATACGAGTGGCAGCACCGGGAGATCGCCGAGTACGTGCACCAGAAGTTCAAGGTGCCGGGGTGGTGGAGCCAGACCGTCACGGTCGGCTACGAACGGATCAAGGGTCTTCGCGCCAAAGGCCAGCGC
>CAYPAE010000014.1:0-13523 GCA_964408595.1 uncultured Gemmatimonadaceae bacterium
ACACCCGTTGTCCGCTCGCCCAGCTCCGCCGCCACGGCGCGGGCGCGCTCCGCGTCGCGGCCCACGATCGCGACCTTCGCGCCGGCGGCGTGCAGCGCCCGGGCGATGGCGAGGCCGATCCCGCGGGTGCTGCCGGTGATGAAGGCGACCTTGCCGGTGAGGTCGATGGTGGTCATGTGCCGAGGCTCCGGGGTGTGTCGTGTGTCATCCTGAGCGCAGCGAAGGAGCCGAAGCCCGGCATGGGCCCCTTCACTTCGTTCAGGGTGACACCCTTGAGCATTTTCCGCCTCAAGCGAGAAATCTCTCCACCTCATCCGCGGTCCCCAGCGTGACCGTGCGCGCGCCCGGCACGATCCGCTTCAGCAGGCCCGACAGCACGTTTCCAGGCCCGACCTCGACGAAGGTCGCATCGGGCGTCATCTCCGCGGCGGTCCGCATGCACGCCACCCAGCGCACCGGCGCGGTGAGCTGGTCGGCCAGGAGGCGCTTGGCGTCCACGCCGGTCCGCACCGCCTTGCCGCTGGCATTCGCGATCACCGGGAACGCGGGGTCGGCGAAGTCGGCGGAGCCGAGCGCCTCGCGCAGGCCGTCCACCGCCGGCGCCATCAGCGGCGAGTGAAACGCGCCGCTCACCTTGAGCGGAACCACGCGCTTGGCGCCGCGTGCCTTGCAGCCGTCGCCGGCCGCGGCGACGGCGCCGGGATCCCCGGAGATCACCGTCTGGTCGGGCGCGTTGAGGTTCGCGGCGACGGCCACGCCCCCATTCCCGGACGCGTCGTTGCAGGCGGCCTCGACTTCGGCGGTCGCGAGCCCCAGCACCGCGGCCATCGCGCCGGGCCGCGCCTGTCCCGCGGCGAGCATCAGCTCACCGCGCCGGCGGACCAGGCGGGCCGCATCGGCGACGGTCAGCGTGCGGGCGGCCACGTGGGCGCTGTACTCGCCGAGACTGTGTCCCGCGCCGGCCGCCATCATGCCGAGCCGGTCGGCGACCACGGCGAGGACGGCGGCGGTGTGGGCGAGGATCGCGGGCTGGGCGTTGTGGGTGAGGGTGAGCTCGTCCTCGGGGCCTTCCCACATGATGCGCGAGAGCGGGACGCCGAGGCATTCGTCGATGGCACGAAACGTATCGCGTGCGAGGGAAAAGCGTTCGGCGAGGTCCTTCCCCATCCCGACACGTTGCGCTCCCTGGCCGGGGCACATCAACACCGTCACCACCGGACGACGGCGCTCCCCCAGGTGAATCCGGCCCCGAACGCGACCAGCAGAATGAGCGACCCGGGCCCGACCCGCCCTTCCGCCACCGCCTGGTCGAGCGCCAGTGGGATCGAGGCCGAGGACGTGTTGCCGTAGCGGTCGAGGTTGACCATCACCTTGGACATCGGGATGCCGGCGTGCTTGGCGGTGGCGTCGATGATCCGGAGATTGGCCTGGTGCGGAATCAGCAGGTCGATCTGATCGGCGGTGACACCCGCCCGGGTGAGCGCCTCGTCACAGGCCTCCGCCATGGCTCGCACGGCGGCCTTGAACACCTCGCGGCCGGCCATCTTCATGTAGTGCGACCGCTCGCAGACCACCTTCTCGCTGATCGGATCGGAGGAGCCGCCGCCCGGCCGGTAGAGCAGCGGGGCGAGACGGCCGTCGGACTTGAGGTAGGTGGAGAGGAGCCCGCGCCCGGGCCGCGACGACCGGCGCACGATGGAGGCGCCCGCGCCGTCGCCGAACAGGATCGCCGTGGACCGGTCCTCGAAGTCGGTGATGGTGGACAGCTTCTCGGCGCCCACCACGAGCACGGTGCGGCTCTGGCCGGAGGCGATCAACCCTTCGGCGACGGTGAGGGCGTAGAGGTACCCCGGGCAGGCGGCACCCACGTCGAAGGCCGCGGCGTTGTGCGCGCCGAGCAGCGCCTGGAGGTCGCAGGCGGTGGACGGCAGGAGCCGGTCCGGGCTCGCGGTGGCCAGCACGATGCTGTCCAGCTCGGCCGGGGTGACGCCGGCTCGCTCGAGCGCGATCTCGCTGGCCTCGCGACTCAACATGGCGACGCTCTGCTCCGGCCGCGCGATCCGGCGCTCGCGGATCCCGGTGCGCTCGACGATCCAGTCGTCGGAAGTGTCGAGCATCCGGGTGAGGTCGTGGTTGGTGAGCACACCGGGCGGCACCGCCGAGCCGACGCTCGCCAGCTCCGCGAAGGGACGGGGAATCATGCCGGGGCCGCCGTCTGGCGCTGGGCGAACTCCGCGCCGATATGCTGGCTCAGCCCCGCCCGGGCAGCCTGGACCGCCACACGGATGGCGTTCTTGATCGCGTTCGGGCTCGAGGCGCCGTGGCAGACGATGGAGACGCCCTTCACCCCGAGCAGGGGAGCGCCGCCGTAGGTGGAGTAGTCGAGGATGCGGTTGAGATCCGCCATCTCCGGCCGGTCGAAGACGTCGGGGATACGTTCCTTGAGCAGGTCGAGGAAGACGCGGGCGGACGACTCGTAGAACTTGAGCACGACATTGCCGACGAACCCGTCGCACACCACGACGTCCACCGGGATGCGCTGCTGCGGTCCGGGGAGGATGTCGCGCCCCTCGATGTTGCCGGCGTAGTTGATGCGGGGAGCCCGCTTGAGCAGCTGGTGGGCCTCGCGCACGATCGCGGTGCCCTTCTCCTCTTCCTCGCCCACGTTGAGGAGCCCGACGATCGGGTTCGGCCGGCCCATGAGGTCGCGCATGTACACGGTGCCGAGGTAGGCGAAGCCAAGGAGCTCACGGGGGGAGCAGTCGAGGTTGGCGCCGCCGTCGAGCACCAGGACGGGCTCGGTGCCGGTGGGAAAGAGCGTGGCGACGGTGGCGCGCTCGACGCCGTCGTGCAGGCCGAGCAGCATGGTCGAGCCGGCGAGGTTCGCGCCGGTGTTGCCGGCGGAGATGAAGGCGTCGGAGCGGCCGTCCCGCTGCAGGCCGAGACCGACCACCAGGCTCGAGTTGGGCTTCTTCCGGACCGCCTGGAGCGGTTTCTCGCTCATCCCGATGACGTCGGCCGCCTCGTGGAACTCGAGGCGGCCGCGATCGACTCCGGGATACCGGGTCAGCTCGGGCTCGATCGCGGTCGAGCGGCCGACCAGCTGGATCAGGAACCCGTCAGGCAGCCCGGCGAGCGCGTCCACCACCCCCGCGACCTCGGTCCGCGGAGCGCTGTCTCCCCCCATCGCGTCCAGCGCGACGCGAATCACGCTCAGGCGTCCTCGACCTCGACCCGCTTCTTGCCGCCGTAATAGCCGCAGGAATCGCACACCCGGTGCGGAAGCTTGGGCGAGCTGCACCGGGGACACGGCTGGGTGCGCATGCCGGCGCCGGAGTGATGGCCCCGCCGCAGACGCTTCTTCATTTTCGAGGTCCGGCGCTTCGGAACTGCCATGGTTTCCTCAAACAGGTTCGGCGGGTGGGTGACAGGCGCACGGCCCCGCGTTCAAGTCGGCCCCGCATTTTGGGCAGAGCCCGGCGCAATCATCCCGACAGAGGAGAAGGTGCGCATGTGCGGCGAGCGCGAGCTCCTCGCGCACCACCGCTCCCAGGTCCACCGCCGCGGTCCGCTCCGACAGCGGATAGAAATCGGGGTCCTCGGCAGCTTCCGGGTGGGAGCTGAACACCGCGGCGTTCACCTCCACGTCCACTTCGTCGACCACCTCGGTGAGACAGCGCCGGCACTCGCCTCGAACGACGCCGTGGAGATCGCCTCGCCAGAGGTACTCTCCATCGCCGGTCGCCTGCAGCTGGCCCTGCACCGTCACCGGACCCACCAAGCTCAGCCCCAGCCCTGCGAAGGTCGGATCCTCGGGCGAGAGCTCGCCCTCGGTCCGGACGGGCCCCCGCTGAAGGTCCCGAATGTCCACGCGCAGCATAGCCCGTTAACCTAACCGGGACAACCACTTGAGGCAACCCCAGGACGGCGTGAAAAGTGAAGGTGAAGCACGCTTTTCATGACCAAAGGCCCGCCAACTCCCCCTCAGAGAAGAAGAAACGAACCTCCCGGTCGGCGTTCTCCTGGCTATCCGACGCGTGGATGGCGTTCCTCCCCTTCGACTCGGCGTAAAGCTTCCGGACGGTCCCCGCCGCCGCTTCGGCCGGATCGGTCGCACCGATCACCGTGCGCAGGTGCCCGACCGCGTTCTCGCGCTCCAGGGCCATCGGCAGGCAGGGGCCGCTGGTCATGAACCGCACCAGCTCATCGTAGAAGGGACGCCCGCGGTGCACCTCGTAGAAGGCGCGGGCCTGGGCCTCCGTCAGGCGTGCCAGGCGCGCCGCCCGGAGCACGAAGCCCGCCTGCTCCAGATGCGCCACGATCCTCCCGCTCTTGCCGCCCGCGACCGCGTCCGGCTTCACGATGCCGAGCGTCAGGGTGGGTGCTGCCAAGCGTCCTCCGTAGGTGGCTCCCGTTTCACCTTTCACTTTTCACGGTCTTTCTTCCCGCCTTCTTCTGTAGCAGCGCCACCACATCCACCGGCCGGCGCATGATCCCGATGCCCGCCGCCTCGAACGCGGCGAGCTTCTCTTCAGCGGTGCCCGAGGCGCCCGAAATGATGGCTCCGGCGTGCCCCATGCGGCGCCCCTTGGGTGCGGTCTGCCCGGCGATGAAGCCGATGACCGGCTTGGTCACCTTCTCCTTCACGAACGCCGCGGCATTCTGCTCGTCGGTGCCGCCGATCTCGCCGATCATGACGATCGCGTCGGTCTCCGGGTCGTCCTGGAAGGCTGCGAGGCAATCGATGAAGTTGGTGCCGATGATCGGATCGCCGCCGATTCCCACACAGGTGCTCTGGCCGATGCCGTTACGCGTGAGGTGGTTTACGACCTCGTAGGTGAGCGTCCCGCTGCGGGAGACCAGGCCCACCCGGCCGGCGCTGCAGATGTTGCCGGGAATGATGCCGATCTTGGTCCGGGTGCCGGGCGTGATGAGCCCCGGACAGTTGGGACCGATCAGACGCACGTCGCGGCTTCTCACGAACGGCATCGCGCGGCTCATATGCATGACCGGGATCCCCTCGGTGATGCAGACGATCAACGGGATCCCGGCGTCCGCCGATTCGATCACCGCCGCGGCGGCGCCCATCGGCGGCACGTAGATGACCGAGGTGTTGGCGCCGGTGGCGCGCACGGCGTCGGCCACGGTGTTGAAGACCGGGACCTTCCCCTCGAACGTCTGGCCGCCCTTCCCCGGGGTCACGCCGGCCACCACCTTGGTGCCGTACTCGATCATCTGGCGGGCGTGGAACGACCCCTCGCGTCCGGTGATCCCCTGGATGACCAGGCGCGTCGCGCCGTCGGCGAAGACGCTCACTTGCCCTCCCGCGCCAGCTGCACCACCCGCTGCACCGCCTCGTCCATGTCGCTCAGCGCCGTCATCCCGACCTGGTTGAGGATCCGGATTGCCTCCGCCTCGTTGGTGCCGGTCAGGCGGATCACGATCGGCACGTTCACCTTGAACTGCCGAGTCGCCGCGACGAGGCCGTTGGCGACGTCGTCGGTCCGCGTGATGCCGCCGAAGATGTTGAAAAGAATCGCCTTCACGTTCGGGTCGGCGGTGATGATCTTGAGCGCGTTGATGACCTTCTCCGGGCTCGAGCTGCCCCCGATGTCGAGAAAGTTCGCCGGCTCGCCGCCGTAGTACTTCACCAGGTCCATCGTCGCCATCGCGAGGCCGGCCCCGTTCACCACGCACCCGACGGTCCCGTCGAGCTTGATGAACGACAGGTTCGCGCGCCGGGCCGCCGCCTCGCTCGGCTCCTCGGCCGAATCGTCGCGCATCACGCCGAGGTCGGGGCGCCAGAAGAGCTCGTTGTCGTCGATGACGATCTTGGCGTCGAGCGCCAGGACCTTGCCGTCGGGCGTGGTGACCAGCGGGTTGATCTCCGCCAGCGAGGCGCCGTTGTCGATGAAGGCGCGGTAGAGCTGTTCGATGATCTTGGCAGCGGCCTTCACCTGCGCGAAGTCGCGGTAGAGGACGAACGCGAGGGACAGCGCCTGGTGCGGAAACAGGCCGTAGGTGGGATCCACCGGCCGGCGCACGATCTTCTCCGGAGTCTTCGCCGCGACCTCCTCGATGTCCACCCCGCCGGCCGAGCTCACCATGAAGACCGGCCGCTGGGTTTCCCGGTCCATGATGAGCCCGACGTAGCTCTCAGTGGCGATCTCCGCGGCGGGGACCACGAGGACTTTGTGGACCGTCAACCCCTTGATCGTCATGCCGAGTATCTGCGCCGCTTCGTCCGCGGCCTCAGCGGGGTTTCGGGCGAGCTTCACGCCGCCTGCCTTCCCCCGCCCGCCCGCGTGCACCTGGGCCTTGATCACCACGGTGCCGCCGATCCGGCGGGCGATCGCCTCGACCTCGGTGGGCGTCGAGGCGACGTCGCCGTCGAACATCGGAATGCCCGCCACCTTGAGCAGGGTCCGCGCCTGGTACTCGTGCAGGTTCACTCTTCCCTCTCGATCGTGGTGCCGGTCTCGCCCCGGAGAGCCGGGGGGCCCGATGCCAAGTGCGCGATGATCGCGCGGCCGTCGCCGGAGCGCGCGAACCCGGCCGCCGCCTCGACCTTCGGCCGCATCCCGCCGGCGTCGAAGGCGCCCTCCGCGATCATCGCATCCGCCCGCGATACCGTCATGCGACGGATCGCGCGGGCGGATGGAGTTCCCCACCCCTGGTAGACCGCCTCGACGTTGGTGAGGATCATCAGCACGTCCGCCTCGAGCTGCCGGGCGAGCACGGCGGAGACCCGATCCTTGTCCACTACGGCATCCACACCCTCGAGACCGAGAATCGGATCGTCATACACCGGGGGGCCTCCGCCGCCCGCGGCGATCACGATCGTGTCCTGCTCGAGCAGCCGGCGCACCACCGGGAACTCGACGACGGCCAGGGGCATCGGGCTGGTGGTCATCCGCCGCCACGCCCCGGTGCCATCCCGGGCCACCACTCGACCCGCCTCCCCGAGCCGCGCCGCCTCTTCGTCGGTCAGCGGCTGCCCGATCGGCTTCGTCGGGTTGTCGAGCGCCGGATCGAACCGGTCCACCAGCGTCTGGGTCACCACGGTCACCACGTCGCGACGCACCCGTGCCGAGGCGAGCGCGTTCTGCAGCGACTGCTGGAGCATGTAGCCGATCCAGCCGGCCGTCTCCGCGACCAGGACGCCCAAGGGCAACGGCTCGACCACTCGTCGGGCGACTTCGTTGCGCACCAGCGAGTCGCCCACCTGCGGCCCGTTGCCGTGCACGATGACGATCCGCCAGCCCTCTCGCGCCAGGGTGACGACCGCGGCCATGCTCTCGCGCGCGCGGCGGAACTGATTCGCGATCGTGGCGGGCTCGTCGGCGCGAGAGAGGGCGTTGCCGCCGAGCGCCAGGACGGCCGTGCTCACGCGCCCACCCGGCTGAAAACGCGCTGCAAGCTAGTCCTGCCTCTGGGGGGGAGCAAGCTCACCGCTCCACCGTGTCCGCGGGGAGCCCGAGCGCGTCACGCAGGCCCCGCCATGCCTGTCCGAAGACGGCCCAGTCGCCGTTGCGCAGCGCGGAGTCGGCGCGCGCGAGCCACCGCCGCGCCTCGTCCAGTCGGGTCGCCTGCGCGCTCCCCGCGATCGACGGCACCGAGGCGCCGAGCAGGTTGCTCCACGCCTCCCGCAGGGTGCGGCCGGCGCCGAGCCGGTCGCCGGTGGCGGCCACGCTGACCCAGGAGAGGGCCACCACCCCGCGCGGATCGCGGGCGAAGTGCGACTGATAGGCCACCGGCCCGCTCGGGCCCAGATCGAGCCGCACGGGTCCGCGTTCCAGCTTGCCGCCGTCGTTCCCGATCGAGTCGCTGAGCGCGTCGTACGAGGCGAAGCGGCTCCAGCGGCTCTCCAGGGCCGCGCGGCTCTGAAGCGCGGTTGCGGAATCGAAACGGACGAGGCGGAGCTCATCCGCGCCGTTGGACGCCGCGCCGGTGAGCACTGCCGCGACGAGTCGCTCGTTGGCGCGCTCGTAGACCGCCATGCGCACCGGGCCCGTGGTATCGGCACTCCAGGCGAGATCGGTGGCGGGCAGCTCGGCGCGGCGCGAGGCCGGCGGGCCTCCGAGGCTGCCGAGCTGCGGACCCTTCTGCTCCAGGTAGCTCGCCTGGACCCGAAAGAGCTCGACCGGGTAGGGCGCGGCGCGATGGACCGCCTCGGGGATGGCGGAGGCGGGCTCCACCAGGCCGCGGGCCGCGGCGGCCCACGCGGCGGCGAGTCCGTTGACTCCCGGACGGAGGTAGATGCGCGTTGCCCCGGTGGAGGCCTCGACCGTGGCCATGAATCCGGCCTGGAGCGCGCCGATCTCCCGCCCGCGCCATTGAAGACGCGCGCTCAAGGGAAACGATCGCGGAGCCACGTAGCCGTCCACCACCCACACCAGCCCACGATTCACGATGCGGGGGACGGGCTCGCCCCACCGCGCGAACGGTACCAGAGTCTCCAGCCGCTCGGCGGGCGACAGACGCCAGTCCACCCTGGCCTGAGGTGGCATCTGCCGCAGCAGCCCGCCCGCTTGGAGTGCCCATGCGAGCATCACCCGCCGAGGCCAGCCACCCACCGTCACCCCCCTGCGGTCGGTGGTCTCGATCCGGTACGACGGGGCGTCGGGATGGAATCCCTCGGGGCCGAGCTCGAGGTATGCCCGGCGATCGGGTCCCGGCATCGTGTCGCTCGACGAGTAGAAGAGCGGCTGCCCGGCGCTGCCGACTCGATCGTCGGCGATGGCGGCGACCGACGTGCGCCCATTCGGCGCGGCGCGTACCGCCAGCCACACCGGGCGCGGCCTGCCCCGGATCGTGACGACCGACGGATCGATCGCGAGTACCTCGTTCGAGTCGCCCGCCGCGACATGGCCGATCATCTCGACGCTCCACAGCGACGGCACCTTCGGCGGCGAGGGGTCGCCGGCCGGCGCGAGGCGGTCCTCGGCCAGCGCCTCCAGCCCGTAGGCCATGCGGTTGAGTCGGTCGACCACCGCGACATTCGCGGCTGACTCCCCGTCCCCATCCATCGCCGGCGGCACCACCCAGTGGCCGACCAGCGACGCGAACGAGAGCACGATCCACCCCGCGGCGGCGAGCGCGTGCCGGGGCCGGAGCGCCCATGACGCCGACAGCCCCGCGGTGGCCAGGGCGACGCCCACGAGGAGCGGCGACACCAGCGTCGTCGCGCGCCACGCCGAGAGGTCCACCGGTCTCCCCAACCCCGCGACCAGCTCGTACGGCTCGAGGACATAGCCCCACACCAGGGCCAGCGCGAGCGCCGTGAGGAGCCAGCCGATGTGGGCGCGCGCGTGATCGTTGATCGCGGGCCGGCCCTCGAGCCAGCGCACCGCGCCCACGAGGGCGTAGAGCCCGAAGACGATGCCCAGGGCGAGCACCACGAGGAGGAGGGCGAACCCGTGTGCCAGTCGCCAGGCCGGAAGCTGGGCCACGTAGAGACCGGCGTCGTTCTGGAGCAGCGGGTCGGTCACGCCGTAGCTCACCCCCTGCCAGGCCAGCGCCACCTGCTGCCACCGCTCCGCGCCGCCGGTGCCGACGAGCAGCCCGAGCAGCGCACCAGACCCGACTGCCACCGTGAGGAGCACTCCGGGCGTGAGCGCCTCGCGGAACTCGAGATTGGCCACGTTGCGGCGGACCTGGACCGATCCGACGGCGCGATAGACGATGAGGAGGTGGCCGATGAACCAGGCCGAGGCGAGAAGGAAGCCCGCCAGGTCCAGGGTCAGCCTGAGGACGTGCCAGTCGGTGAGGAAATCCACCGCGGCCGGAGAGATCTGCGCGGCCCACCAGCGGTCGGCCAGCAGTCCTGCCGCCCACCGGCCTACGAATAGGAGGGCGACGACTCCGGCGATCGCGGCGATCAGCCGGCGGCCGCGACGATTCACGGGGCTACGCGCGAACGCCCTGCCCGGCGAGCCAGCCGACGACTTCGCCGCGGTAGGCGTCCAGTGCCGCCGGGTCGGTCGCCTCGAAGCGCAGCACGAGAATCGCCTGGGTGTTCGAGGCGCGAAGCAGGCCCCAGCCCTGGGGGAAGGTGACCCGGACTCCGTCGATGGTGTTGATCGGGTAGCGGGCCGCGAAGTGCTTCGCCGCCCGCTCGACGATGGCGAACTTCTCATCCTCCGGCGCGTCCACCCGGATCTCGGGGGTCGCGAACGTCTTCGGCAGGTCCGCGAGATGGGTGGCGAGGCCGAACGGCTTCCGGCTCACGATCTCGAGCAGCCGGGCCGCGGCGAAGATCGCGTCGTCGAAGCCGAGATAATCGCCGCCGAAGAACATGTGGCCGCTCATCTCGCCGGCGATCGGAGCGCGCAGCTCCTTCATCTTCGCCTTGATGAGGGAATGGCCGGTCTTCCACATGACCGGCTCGGCGCCGGCCTCCCGGAGCGCCGCGGGGAGGACCTCCGAGCACTTCACGTCGAAGATGACGGGCGTGCCGGGCCCAAAGCGCTTCACCGCGTCGCGTCCGAAGATGACCAGGAGCTGGTCGCCCCAAATGATCTTGCCGGTCTCGTCCACCGCACCGATCCGGTCGGCGTCGCCGTCGAAGGCGATGCCCAGCTCGGCGCCGGTTCGCCGGACCGCCTCCTGCAGATCCTCCAGGTTCTCCGGAACGGTCGGATCGGGATGGTGGTTCGGAAAGGTGCCGTCCGACTCGCAGAAGAGCGGGATCACCTCGGCGCCGAGCCCCTGGAGGGTCGAGACGGCGATCACGCTGCCGACCCCGTTCCCGCAGTCGGCGACCACCTTGACCGGCCGCTCGAGCTTGTGGCGCCCGACGATCGCCTCGCGGTAGCGCTGGAGCACCGAGTTGTCGGTGGTCTCCTTCCCCGGTCCGCTGCGCCACCGCTCCACGGCGATGATCTCCCAGAGGCCGAGGATGTCCTCGCCGTGGAAGGCCTCACCCGCCAGGACCATCTTGAAGCCGTTGAACTCGGGCGGATTGTGGGACCCGGTGACCTGGACCCCCCCGTCGGTCTCGAGCGCAGACACCGCGAAATAGAGGGCGGGCGTCGGCAGCGTGCCGACGTCCACCGCGGTGCCGCCGGCGTCGGCGATGCCGAGGCGCACGCCCTGGGAGAGGGCCGGGCCGGACGGCCGGTTGTCGCGTCCGACCGCGATCACCGGCGCCCGGCCGGCGCGGTCCCAGGCGACGGTGGTGAAGGCGCGCCCCAGCGCCCGGGCGAACTCCGGGGTGAGCTGGGCGTCCACGAGGCCGCGGACGTCGTACTGGCGGAAGATCGACTTGGGGACGTTCATGGTTCTCCAAGCGCGTTCATGCTGTTCTCACTGGCCTGCGACCGGCAAGGCCGTTTGCGTCAGCGTCCGGGCGCTGGCGCCGGCCAGCTCGAGGAGACCGTTCGGCCAGAGGCCGAAGAGAAGCACCGCCGCGACCGAGAGTGCGATCGCCCCCGCCGCCGTCGGACTGAGCCCGACCGCGGCGTGACGCTCAGGGCGGGGCGAGGGCCGCATGTACATGGCCATGATGACGGGGAGATAGTAGCCCGCCGACAGCACGCTGGTGAGCACCAGGATCACCGGAAGGATCAGCTGCCCTTCGGCCACGGTGGCGGTCAGGATGTACCACTTGCCGATGAAGCCCACCGTGCCGGGAAACCCCAGCAGCGACAGCATGCAGACGCTGAGCCCGAAGGCGATCGCCGGACGGCTGGCCGCGAGACCCGCGATGTCGTCGTAGGTGACGTCACGCTCGCCGCCCCGCCCGAGCGCGGTGAGAAATCCGAAGCTCGCCAGCGTGGTGAGCCCGTAGGCCAGGAGGTACAGGAGCACGGCGCCGGCGCCGGCGTGGGTGCCGGTCCAGACCGCGACGAGCATGTAGCCCGCGTGGGCGATCGAGCTGTACGCCAGCATCCGCTTGAGCGATCCCTGCGCCAGCGCGATCAAGTTGCCGACGACCATCGACGCCATAGCCAGGGCCGCGATGACCGGCTGCCAGAGCCCGATGGCCGACGGGAACGCCTCCAGGAGGAGGCGCACCAGCGCCGCGAACGCGGCCGCCTTCACGCCGGTGGCCATGAACCCGGTCACCGGCGTGGGGGAGCCGTCGTACACGTCCGGGGCCCACATGTGGAACGGCACCGCCGAGATCTTGAACCCCATGCCGATGAGCAGGAGCCCGAGGCCGAGCGCCGCCATGAGCGGGATCGGCCGCCCGGTGAGCTGGGCGCCGATCAGCGAGAGGTTGGTCGTGCCCGTCGTGCCGTACACCAGCGCGATCCCGTAGAGCAGGAACCCGGAGGCGAAGGCGCCGAGCAGGAAGTACTTGAGCGCCGCCTCGGAGGAGAAGGGGTCCGCCCGATTGTATCCCGCGAGGACGTACACCGCGACCGACATCACCTCCAGCCCGAGGAAGAGCACGATCAGATCCTCCGCCCCGGCGAGAAACATCATGCCCGCCGTCGCGAGCAGGACCAGCGGATAGTACTCCGGCGCGAGCAGTCGCTCCCGCTCCATGTAGCCGAGCGAGAGCAGGACGGTGCCCGCCGCGGCCAGGAGCGCGATCGCCGAGGCGCCATAGCGGAACGGATCGAGCGCCACCATCCGGGCGAGCCCTTCCGGCGCCGCTCCGTCCACCCAGAGCGCGGCCAGCCCCGCCCCGCTCAGCAACAGTCCCGCGAGTGCGAGCCATCCGGCGAGCCGGCTGTCCTGGGCGGTCTGGTGCCGCCAGCTCACCACCAGCAGGACGATGAGCGCCCAGCCGGAGAGCAGGATCTCCGGCAGGAGGGCGAGGGTGATGCCCAGCGGTGAGCCAAGGTCGATCCGGTTCATGGCCGGACCTCGACGGTCCAGCCGCTCACCGCCACGGGCGCCGCGGCCCGGGGGGGCTGGGTCAGCTGGAGGTATCGCTTGGCCGCCGGCTCCATCCGGCGCAGCACCGGCGCGGGATAGAGCCCGAGCCAGACGATGCCGACCAGCAGCGGGACCAGGATGGCGAGCTCGCGGCCGTTCAGGTCGGTCAAGCGCTCGTTCTCCGGGTTGTCCAGCCGGTTGAAGATCATCCGCTGAAGCGCCCAGAGGAGGTACGCCGCGGCGAGGATGACGCCGGTCGTGGCGAGCATGGTGGCCAGCGGATACGCGGCGAAGCTGCCGACCAGCACCAGGAACTCACCCACGAACCCGTTGAGCCCGGGCAGCCCGATCGAGGAGAGCGCCACCACCGTGAGGATCAGGCTGAAGACCGGCACCACGCGGGCGATGCCGCCATAGTCGGCGATGAGGCGGGTGTGGCGGCGCTCGTAGATCATCCCGACGAGCAGGAAGAGCGCACCGGTGGAGATTCCGTGGCTGATCATGATCATCAGCGAGCCCTGCACGCTCTGCAGGGTTCCGCCCCAGATGCCGAGCATCACGAATCCCATGTGGCTGACGGAGGAGTAGGCCACCAGCTTCTTCATGTCGGGTTGCATCATCGCCACAAGGGCGCCGTAGATGATCGCGATAATCGCCAGCGTCGCCATCATCGGCACGAAGTAGACGGTTGC
>CAYPAE010000015.1:0-3930 GCA_964408595.1 uncultured Gemmatimonadaceae bacterium
GCGAGCAGGCGGTCGCGATTCTTCGTGAACACCATGGGATCCCACACCGCCTCGTCTGGGGTAAGCCCGACGAACCAGCGAAAGAGGAGGTTGTAGTCGACCTGGTCCGTCAACTGGCGCTCGCTCCGGATGGTGTAGAGGATCTGGAGGAGCAGCGCCCGCAGCAGTTGCTCCGGCGGGATCGACGGGCGGCCGATGGTGGAGTACATCGTCTGGAAGCGGGGCGACAGCGCCGTGAGGATCGGCTCGACCAAGGCGCGCAGCGGGTGATCCCGCGGGATCCGGTCCTCGATCGGCAGATAGCTGAAGAGCACGTCCTGTCGCCGGTCTGCACCACGCATCCGAGTCGTCGCCGTTGGGGGTGCGACAGAAAAACCGTCGGGCAGCGCGAAAGCCATCCCAAATCACGACTTTTTCAGCAACCTGTTAGGCAGCGGCTCATTCAATGGCCTGTGCTGGACGCCGCAACACTAGTAAAAAGGGGCGTTTGGGGCAACAGTTGCCTCATTGCGCTCGCCGCCTTTACGATCTCACGTGCTTCCGTCACCCGAAAGTTGTGCGGCTGCCCCACCAATAGCCACTCGAGGTTCTTCCTGTATTCGGTCAAGCGATCCTCGAAGTTGCGCCCGAAGTTTTGAGTGTGGCAGGTCCTGCGAGAATTGTGCGAAGGTGGGTGCCCGGGAACGGAAGCACAAACTGGTGGGTGAGGCGGTTGTAGGTAGCGGGTGCGATGTTGGTGCATTCATCATGAATCAGGGCGGTTTGCTTGTCGCGCGTTGCTTGCGTTGATGAAGCTCTAAGAGTGATCAACTTGGGCATCGGGAGCCGGATCCGCCCCTTGGGGCTAGTCGCCGCTCGGTTGATAGTTTGCCTGGATACGCGGTGCCACGTCGTCAACGGAAATGCGCCTAGGCGAATCCCCACTAACATCACAGGATCCGGGCGTGCCCGGCCGCGCCCGGCCCATCAGTTCTGCCCGGCCAGCGACGGCCAGAGCTGCTGGAGCGTCGTCCGCGGCCGGGTGCCGACATTGACGGTGAGGTTTCGCTCTTCCTCCACCGTCCAGGGATGGCTCACCGTGGCGGCGGTCTCGACCGAGTCGAAGAAGCGGCGCAGATCGGCCTCGGGAACGCCGATCGTGATCACCACCTCGCCCGGCCGGTCGCCCGGCCCGAAGAACCAGTAGCTGCCGGAGGGGCTCACCACCTCGGGGAGCCCGTACCGTGGCCCGTAGTAGTCCAGGGCACCCGCCTCCCCGTAGTTGCCGGCGACCACGACCGCACGCTCGCGCTGGCGGGCCGGCAGGGTCTGATAGACCCGTGCGACCGTGGCCACCTGCTCCTCCCACCCCAGCATGTCGGCGTAGTCCTGCGGCAGCGAGCCGATCTCACCGGTGTTGGTCCTGGTCGCCGCATCGACGCCGAGGGCCTGCGCATACCCCGCCATCGCCGGTGGAGGAAGGATCGGCACGCCGAGCGGAAAGGTGACGACACCGAAGGCCAAGAGGATCGCGACGGTGCCCAGCTGAAGGATCTCTCCGGCCAACCCGTCGGCCACCTGCTCGAAGAGCACCGCGCCCGCGGCGAAGAGCGCGGGGTAGAGCGGCCCGGCGTAGTACGGCTTCCCTTGGAGCAGGACGAGGATGGCGAACGCCGCGACACAACTCCACCCCAGCGCGCGGAACGGCCGGAGCGCGGGGCCGGCGAGCAATCCATAGAGGCCGGCGATCGCGAGGAGCACAGCCGGGCCCCAGAGCAGCTGGCCCAGCAGGAAATCGGCGGGGGTGACCCGGTCGAGCTGGCTCGCCCGCAGGTCGGCCATCTGCGCCAGTACCGGGAACCCCAGCCGGATCTGCCCCACGAGACTGGGGGCACCGACGGCGAGCGCCACGGCAAGACCGATCCAGGGCCACGGCGTGAGCAGCGCGCTGCGGAGCGGTGAGAGCAGAACCCCGACCACGATCGCGAGGCCGATGAACGCCACGCTGAACTTCGTCAGCACTCCCAGCCCCAGCACCAGCCCGAGCAGCAGCCACCCTCCCGGCCCGTACCCCCGGCAGAGGCGCAGGAGAGCGTACAGCGCGGCGGTCCAGATCAGCTGATCCATCACCACCGGCTGCAACAGGTTGGCCGACCGGAGGAAGAGCGGGCTGGTGAGCACGCAGAAGCCGGCCAGTCCTTGGGCGACCCGCCCCCCACCCAGCTCGCGGGCGATGAGCGCCGCCAGCACCAGAACCGCGCTGCCGAACACCGCCGGCAGAAAGCGGATTGCCGTGAGTGAGTCGCCCAGCAGGGTGCGGGACACCTCGGCGACCACGGCGATGGCAGGTGGGAAGTCCATTTCCCAAAGCCGGAGGTGCCGCCCCATCCCGAGGTACAGCAGCTCGTCGCGGTGGAAGCCGTACGGCGTCCGCAGGTTCACCGTCACGTGCAGACCCAGCTTGAGCGCCGCCTGGAACAGCACGAGGCTTGTGGCGAAGGCCGGCCGTGGAGGCAGGTTGTTCGAGGGCAAGGGAGCAAGTATGCAACCGATTCGGGCACTTCCGCCACTCACGGGAGGCACCTGGAACGACAGCCCCTTTCATCCCCGACGCGGAGGCGAGTCATGCACGCTGGCTCGTGGGTCCTCATCCTGATGGCGACGGTGGGCGGCGGCCAGGCCAAGGCGCAGAGCGTGGCCGCGGGCCGCACCGGGCCCCGGACCCTGCTCCTCCGGGAACGGGAGATCGTCCTGGCCCGCACCGCTGCGCCGGCGGCGGTCTCCCGGGACGCCACGGTGATGGTGCTCACCGGGCGCGGGTTCGAGGTCGCCGTGAAGGGCACGAGCGGCGTCACCTGCGTGGTAAATCGAAGCCATCCTCAGAGCCTGGAGCCCCACTGCTTCGATGCCGAGGGGTCGGCCTCGGTGCTGCCGATGGAGCTGCGCCGGACCGAGCTGTTGCGGGATGGGAAGTCCAACGAGGAGATAGACCGCGAGATCGCTGCCGGGCTGCTCAGCGGCAAGTACCGCCTTCCGCGCCGGCCGGCCATGAGCTACATGATGTCGTCGGAACAGGTCCTCTATGACGATGACGGACGGAAGGTGGGCAAGTGGGAACCCCACCTCATGATCTACTACCCCAACCTCACCTCCGCCGACCTCGGCCTCGGCGGCACGCCGTCGACCCAGGCGGCGCTGGTGGTGGACGAGGGCAAGGCGGTCTCGAACATCATGATCGTGGTCAAGGAATTCGCGACGAGGTGAGCGAGGACCGGGATCTCGCCGCCGCGGTCGCGCGCTCGGGTGACGAGGCGGCGTTCCGCCTCCTCTACCGCCGCCACACGCCGGCGCTCTACCGCCTCGCCCTTCGGCTCGGCGGTGGCGACGAGCCGTGGGCCCAGGAGCTGGTCCAGCGGTCCTGGATCCGCGCGGTCGAGGGGCTCGGGGCGTTCGGCTGGCGCTCGACCTTGTCCACCTGGCTCGGCGGGATCGCCATCAACTGCGCGAGGGAGCTCTGGCGCGAGAGCCGGAGGGGGGGCGAAGCCACCCTCGCCGAGGAACAGAACCGGCTGCCGGCCCCGCGCGGCTCGCCGTCGGGGCCGGAAGATCGAATCGATCTCGAGCGCGCCATCGAGCACCTGCCGCACGGCTATCGCCAGGTGTTCGTGCTCCACGACGTGGAGGGGTATACCCACGAGGAGATCGGCGGCCTCCTCGGCATCGAGACGGGAACTTCCAAGAGCCAGCTCTCCCACGCGCGGCGGCGCCTTCGGGCGGCGCTCGATCCTCCGGCGTGGCGGGCGGAGCGGAGGGGCAGCGGATGATGCGATCGGACGACGAACTCACCCCGGAAGAGCGGGACGCCCTCAGCCGGCTCCCCCGCGATGCCGAGCCGCCGGCCGGGCTCGAGCATGCCACCGTCGCGGCGCTTGCCGCCCGTGGCCTCTTGCG
>CAYPAE010000015.1:3940-12775 GCA_964408595.1 uncultured Gemmatimonadaceae bacterium
GACCGCGCCGCCGCTTCGATGCCGCATTGGCGCTCGCCGCGTCGGTGCTGCTCTTCGCCGGCGGCCTGGCGATCGGTCGGTTCGGCGGCGAGTCGGCTTCGGTGCCGCCACCCGACGAGCGCCCGAGGTTCGCCCTCTTTCTCTACGAGGGACCCGAGTACGACCAGCCCGCTCCCGAAGCGATGGACGAAAGAGTTCGGGAATACGTCGCCTGGGCGAGCGCGAAGCGGACCGATGGCGCCGTGGAGGGCGGGGAGAAGCTCAAGGACGGAGCGGATGTCGCGATCGAGCCCGACGGGTCCACCGGCGCGGTGTCCTCGCCGCCGGGCGAATCCCGGCTCGGGGGATACTTCCTGATCCGGGCGGCGGACCAGCGGACGGCGCTCGAGATCGCCCGGAGCTGCCCGCACGTGCGGTACGGGGGTCGCATCGTGCTCCGGGAGATCGAGCCGATCTAGACCGCCGCCGGCTCCTCGAGTCGGGAGAGCACGGCGCGGAGCGCCTCGAGCAAGCGCTCGACCTCCCGCTGCCCGATCGCGGTGGAGAGCGTGCCGACTCCCCGGGGATCCACCAGGATCCCTTCGTTGTAGAGGCCCAGAAAGATGCGGTGCCGCAGTCCCGCGTCGCCCCGTGCGGCGTCGCGAATCGTGCGGACCGGACCATCCGTCAGATGGATCCCGAAGAGCGAGCCGAGCCCGGTGATCGCGGCCGGGACGCCCGCCTGGCCGAACTCCCGCTTCAGCTCCGCGCGCAGCCGCTCGCCCGTCCGGTTGAGCTGCGCGATCGTGTCGCGGGTGAGCAGCTCCAGCGTCGCGAGCCCCGCCGCAAGACTCACCGGATTGGCATTGTGGCTGCCGGGGTGAGGAATGGCCGGCGGGCCCCGCGATGGGTCGAACAGGGCCATGATCTCCGCTCCCCCGCCGAACGCGCCCAGCGGGAGCCCGCCTCCGATCACCTTGCCGAGGCAGGTCATGTCGGGCGCGATTCCGTAGAGCTCCTCCGCCCCGCCGTAGGCGACGCGCAGGCTCACGACTTCATCGAATACCAGCACCATGCCGAGCCGCCGGGTGGCCTCGCGCATCGCGCCCAGAAACCCGGCGTCCAGGGGGATCATCCCCGCCGAGCCCTGGACCGGCTCGACCAGCAGTGCCGCGATCTCTTCTCTGCGTTGCTCGAGCAGGCCGACCGCCGACTGGGCGTCGTCGGCCGGAAGGAGCACCAGCTCGGGGTGGGTGGTGCCCATCACGTCCTCCGAGGTGCCGTGATACCCACCCTCGAGCTTGGCCACCATGCGCCGCCCGGTGAACGTCCGTGCGCCGCGGAGCGCCATCATGACGGCTTCGGTTCCCGAATTGGTGAATCGCACCCGCTCGAGCGACGCGATCCGCTCGACCAGGTGCCGCGCGAGCCGAAGCTGGAGGTCGGTGGGACCGGGGAAGCAGGTGCCCTTCTCCAGCTGGCGCCGGATCGAGTCCAGTACCGACGGCTCGAGGTACCCGTGGATCAGAGCGGAATGGTTGCCGGTGAAGTCCAGCAGGCGATTCCCGTCCAGATCCACCACCTGGCATCCCTCACCGCGGTCGAGCACGGCGGGATAGGGCGGATAGAAGAGCGTGCTTCGGGAATCGCCGCCGGGAAGGTAGCGCCGGGCCTCCTCGAAGTAGCGGGCCGACGCGGGAGTGCGTAGCCGGTAGCGCTGTTCCTCGTTCACTGCAGCTCGATGCCCTCCTTCAGTACCCACACCTTCATCGCGAAATAGAGGCGGATCATCATCTCGTGATCGTCGGGGTTGACCAGGATCACCAGGGTGTTCCCGTCCGTGCCCCGGGTGCTGCGGACGTGCTCCTTGGTCCGCATCCGGCCCTGGAGGCTCTCGAACCACTTGGGGAGGTCGTGGCGCTGATCACCCCGGATGACGTCCTTGGTGCGGCTTCCGCGGGGATCGTCCTTGGCGCGTCCGGTCGGCGGAACGGCGAGCGACACCTTGCAGTACCGCTTGCCGCGCGCCTCGCCCTTGGTGGCCTTCTGAAACTGGAGCGAGCGGTAGGTCAGCGCCTTCCAGGTGTGAAGGGGGGGTGTCGTCCTGGGCCGGATTTCCACTCTTCCGTCCGACTCATCCGGCACCCGTACCAGGAACTCCCATTTGTTGCGGCCGGCGAGATTTCCGTCGGTCACCGTGTAGAGGTGCTCGTTCCCTCTTACCGGAGCCTGGCGGCCGCCCTTGGCGAAGCTCCACTTGGCTCTCCGCACCTCGCCCGGTTCCACCACCACCTGATCCAGCCGATACCGCTTCCGCGATGCCATCGGTCGCCTCCTGGGACTGGGGGGAAGACTCTCCGACGTCGCCGAAGCATACCAGACCTCACTCGTCCGCCCAATACGAGGGCCCGCCTACCGCCCGGAGCGCCACCTCGGCGACCGCGTCGCCGGCGACGCCGCTCTCCGGAAACCGCACCGGCGCTGGTGGTAAGAGGAGGAGAACGGGGCAGGCACGACCGGGGACCAGTCGCGAGGCGTGAGAGGCGAGGAGCATACCGATCCTTGCGCGCCGGATGTGGACGCCGAGGCGAGCGATGCGGACGGCGGCGGACCCCATGGCGAGTCCGACGCGGGCGATGCGGACGCCGGCGAGTCCGATGGCGACGCCGTCAGGCCCGATGCGGACGCCGTCAAGACCGATGATGACGCCCCCAGTCTCGATGGCGACCCGTCCAGCGCGATCGGGACGCCTGCCGGCGCGATGCGGTCGCCGCCGGCGCCGATGCGGCTCCCGACGGCCGCGATGACGACGCTGACGGACTCAATGCGGACGCCGCCGCGGCGAATGGAGACGCCGTCGGGCCGCACGCAGTCGCCGTCGCGCCATATGTGGAAGGAGTCGCGCGCGATGCGGTCGCCGACGGGAGCGAGGCGGACGTCGGCGCGGCGGACGGGGACGCCGGCACGATGGATGGAGACATCGTCGCGGCCGATGGAGACGCCGTCAGGGTTGATGGCGACACCGACGCGGCCGATGTGTCCGCCGCCGGGGAAATCGGGCTCCCGTCAAGCCCGATGCTCCTCCCTCTGGCCCGAATGGACCTCCCGTCACGTCGAATGAAGGCGCTTTCAGTCGCGATGGAGCGTCGTCCGGCGCCGCGCGCAGCTATTCGACGACGACCTCAGCCACCGTGCCGCCGAACTCGCTCGGGATGGGCCGGGTGCCCGGTGGAGCCCGCCAGGTCCCGCCGTCGATCCGGATGGCGAGACGGTGCGGGCCGGGTGAGATGGGGAGCAGCGCCCGCCAGCCGGCTTCGCCCCAGCGCTGTAGCGCGACCGGCTTCCAATCGGTGAAGTCGCCGGCGAGCTCCACGGCGCGGGCATGCCCTGCCTGGATCACGATTTCGCGCCCGGCCGACACCGCCGGTCCAATCCGGAAGGGGGCGGTGGCGGTCGCCGCGACCCGAGCCGGCAGCGGAGCCACGACCTGGGAGCCGACCTTGAGCCGGAGGCCCAGGGCGAGGTACCGCGCGCCCGGAACCGAGGTCACCGGATCGGAACCCGCTCGCCCTGCCGCTGCCACGAGGGCCAGCGACGGAGCAATGCTGCGAGACGCGCTGAGGCCCCAGATCGTCGTCTCGGGAGTGAAGCGGCTGAAGCGGCGGCCGAAGGAGGCGTCGAAGTCGAGCGAGCTGATCCGCCATCGTCCCGACAGCACCGCGTCGGTAAGCACCACGCGCTCCACCTGCCTCTGCCCCGTGGGCAGGGGACCGCTGGACAGGGTGTCTCCTTGGGGATCGAGTGATCCGAACATCAGCGATCGGTCAACCGTCGTGTTCGCCACGGAGAACTCGAGATGCACGGCTCCGAGCCTGGCCGACCCGCCGAATTCGCTTCGCCGGAGCGGGCGCCGGGTGCCGAGTGACGAGGCCTGGCCGTGATAACGGCCGACCCAGGCCCGTGCGCCCGAGCCTGGAGTGAGATACGCCCGCACTCCGCCGGAGAACGCCGTGGTACCGCGCACCCGATAGTGGCTGGTCCACTCGGCCTGTCCCATCGCCTCGAGCTCGAGGATGCCGAGCATGGGCGTTCGGACGAAGGCGGCGGTGCCGCCCTGAAAGTTCCATCGTCCCGCCGGCGCGTCGGAGTACACGCCGATCGCACTCAGCTCGATGGGCCCGGTCTGGTAGCGAAGCGACGGGACGATGGATGCGATTCCCCCGGGGATCGCGCGATCGGGCCGATACGTTCCCGCTCCCATGTCGAGGGTGCCGGCGAGCTGCCCGGCGGCAGGCGTGGCCCACGCCGACAAAGCGAAAGAAAGAAGAAAGCCGCGGCGGCGGGTCACCGATCCACCGGCGGGTCGGCGGCTGGACGGAGCGCGGGGCGATTCATCGGATCTCCCGCCCCTCCCCGCCGCTCGATCTGGACCTGCCGGCGCAGGGCGACGAATTCGTCATCCGGCCGGCCGTCGCGCGCGAGGTCGAGCACCGAACGGGTCGCCTGCTCCGCCGGCACGCCTTCGGCCACGAGATCGGTCAGTACCGCGATGGGCACGACCAGCGGCCGGCCGGCCCGAAGCGATTGCAGCCTGCGGAGTGCCGCCGGGGGCAGTCCGGCCCGGAGCGCTCCCGCGGCGGCGGTCAGCTCGGCGTCGCTCGCGCTCTCGCCTAGCGCGTCGCGCGCGCGGCCGAGCTGTCCGTGCAGTGCCTCCACCGCGGCGATGATGCGCTCGCCGCTCGCCCCGAGCGTGCCGCCCTCGAGCGCCTTCTGCACCAGCGGCTCGGTGGGAAGACCGGCGCGCCGTGCCGAATCCACCACCTGCTGCACGCTGGCTGCGGTGGTGGCGTCGAGCCGCTCGGCGAGCCGGGCGTCCTGGGCGGCGGCGGCCGCCGGGATGAGGAGAAACAGAGCGACCGAGAGGGCGCGGACCAGGGACATGCCTCAGCTCACCGTGAGCACGGAGACCGGAGCGCCGAAATCGCTCTCCGCGGCCGGGGGCTCGCTGGGGTCCCGCTCCCAGCGGCGTCCGTCGATGAGGAAGGTGTAGTGGTAGCGGCCCGGCTTGAGCCGCAGCTCCACGACCCAGGTGCCGTCGTCGCCGGTGGGGCGGAGCGGAGTCGCAGCGGGGTCCCAGTCGTTGAAGTCGCCCACCACTGCCACCCGCGACGACGCGGGCGCGTCCAGGCGAAGGTAGACCGGCCGGGCATCGTCGGTGGCGGCTGGATGCCGGAGCAGCGCCGCGAGCAGCAGCCCGGCCGCGATCGCCGCGCCGGCGATCCAGGCACCCCACCGGTGGCCCTTGGGGGACGCCGGCCAGCCCGCCGCTTCCGCCCTGATCCGGTCGAGCGCGCGCTGGTCCACCGCCGGGTCGAGCCGCACCGGCCGGCGGAGCTCGGAAACCGCACGCTGGAGAGCCTCGTCCTGGATTCGGTCGTCGCCGTCAGCCGGCATGGACGTCTCGCAGCAGCTCGCGGAGTTGGTCGCTCGCGCGCTTCACTCGCATTCGAAGCGCGGGCTCCTTCGCGCCGGTCATCTCCGACATCTCGGCGTATTCCAGTCCCTCTACGTAACGCAGCAGAAACGCCTCGCGGTAGTGGGGACGGAGCCGGTCGAGCGCCTGGCCGATCTCGTCCCGCCATTCGAAGGAGTCGGGCCTCTCGCCGCCCGAGGGAACGTCGTCCGACAGCTCGGCGTCGAACCGCCGGTCCCGCTGAAGCCGCCGGCGCACCGTCCGGCAGCGGTTGACCATGATGCGGAAGAGCCAGGCCCCGAACCGCTCCGGTTGCCGGCACGCGCCCAGCCCCCGGTAGGCCCGGACGAAGCTGTCCTGCAGCGCGTCCTGGGCGTCCTCCCGGTTTCCCAGCATGTGGAAGGCGTAGCGCCCGAACTTGTCGCGGTAGCGCGCCATCAGGGCGGCATAGGCGTGGAGGTCACCGCCGAGCGTTCGGGCGACCAGCGCGGCATCGCTGTCGCTCATCCTCAATAGACCACCGCCGGAGTGCGATTGTGACAACCGGGAATGCCGGACCCGGCGTGCGGTCACGCCAGGTCTCACCGCAGGGTCTTACGGCCGTAGACCGACCAATTCCGACTTCCGGAGAGGCGACGATGCACAGCTTCGGACTTGCACTGGCAGTGGCCGGGGCCCTGGGGCTCGTGGCCTGTACCACCTGGGAGACCGGGCCCGCGGGCCCGCAGGGCGAGGGAAAGACGGCGGTGTTCCTCACCGACGCGCCCTTCCCCTTCGATCTCATCGCCCGGGTGGACATCCACATCTCGGAGATCGGGCTTTCCCCCCAGGCCGACACCTCGCAGGGCCCTCCGGGATGGATCACCGTGGCCCGCCCCGACCGGAGCTTCAACCTGCTCGACCTTCAGAACGGCGCCACCGCCCTGCTCGGCGAGGCCGACGTGCCCCCGGGGCAGTACCGCGCCGTTCGGGTGACCTTCGATCCGGCGCGCTCGAGCATGACCGACAAGGACGGCGGTCACCCGGCCATCGATTGGCAGTCCAAGGGCGAGACCCCGACGCTCTTCGGTTTCGTCGAAGAGGCGATGGCGATCGACGAGGACGGGGAGGACATCGTGATCGACTTCGACGTCGGGCGCAGCTTCCTGGCCGCCCCGCCCGCGGACGGATTCATCTTCATCCCGTTCCTGCGGGCGATCACCCGCGCGGGCTCGGGCGGAATCGCGGGGACGCTGATCCACGCGGACGGGGGCGCGCCGATCGCGCTGGGGGCGGTCAGCATTCACTACGCCTTCGACAGCACGTCCACCATTGGCCCGTTGATCGCCACTTCGCGCTCCGATGCTTCGGGCGACTTCAAGGCCTCGTTCCTCAGACCGGGTCGATATCTGGTGGTGCCGGAGGATCTCGAGCGCGACGTCGTAGGCCCGACCCGGTCGGTCGAGGTGAAGGCTGGGGAGACCGCGCAGGCGGGGGAGTTTCGGTTCTAGGAATCCGGAAATCTATTGGGGATGGTCAACTGATTCACCACGAAGGCACGACGGACACGAAGGGCACGAAGGAAAAAGAAAAAAATACAGAGGCACAGAGGCCACAGAGGACGACGGAGAACAGCAGGTGTGCTTTCACCAATGCTGTTCTCCGTCATCCTCTGTGGCCTCCGTGCCTCTGTATTCTTCCTTTGTGTTCTTCGTGTTCTTCGTGCCTTCGTGGTGATATTTGAGGACCGAGCCTCTTCGGGTCCCGTCTCCCCCGGCCCGGTTAACGGAGGCCACTCCCCCACGTCATCGCCTTTTCTCCGGGCTTCCTAGCGGAAGGCTCGCGCGACGCCCTTGGTTTTGGCCAACGTTCAGTCCATACTGAACGTGCGATGCGGACCCACCTCTTCGCGCCCCCGCACACCAGGGAGAACGATGGACCCCCGCACCAGTCGCTTCACCGACCGTCTCGCCATGCTGTTCGAGAACGACGGCCAGCCGCCCATCGCCGGGCGGATCTTCGGGCTCCTGCTCCTGAGCGACGAGGCCCTCAGCCTCGACGAGCTGGCGGAGGCGCTCGGGGTGAGCAAGGCGAGCGCGAGCACCAACGCGCGCCTCCTCGCCCAGCTCGGCGTGGTCGAGCAGGTCCGCCGTCAGGGGAGCCGCCGGGATTACTACCGGATAGCGCCCGATCTCTTCGAGCGGTCGATGGCGCAGCGGCTGGCGCGCTGGCGGCGGTTCACCGAAGTGATCGGCGAGGGCCGGCGCACGCTGCCGCTGGCGAGCGCGGAGGTGCGCGAGCGGCTGGAGCAGTACGAGAACGCCTTCAGCTACATGGCCGACGCGATCGGCCGCGCGATGATGCAGTGGCGCGGGGTGCCGTCGCGCCGTCTCGCCCCCACCGGGTCGGAGCGGTGAGGCGCGCCGCCGCCGTCTCGGCGCTCCTCCTCGCGGGGTGCGCGGGGACGCCGAGCGTCTCGGGGGTGCGGGGCGCGTCGCTCTCGCCCGAAGTGCCCTGGAGCCCTCCGGCGGACGCCATACCGCGCGTCGGGGCGGCGGACACCTCCGCGCGCGCCGCGGTTCCGCCCGGCCTGGCCGATCGGATCCGGCGCCTCACCCTCACGGAGATCGTGGACCTGGGGCTCCGGAACAATCCGACCACGCGCCTGGCCTGGGCCAACGCCCGGGCCGCCGCATCGGTGTACGGCTCCGAGCGGGGGGCGTGGCTTCCCAGGATCGACGCCGAGGTGAACGCCTCCCGGCTGAAGACGGCGGCGAGCCAGGGGCGGACCGCGGTCGAGCAGTCGGTCCTCACCCCGAGCGTGACGCTCACCTACCTCCTCTTCGATTTCGGCGGGCGGACCGGGCGGATCGCCGGCGCGCGGCAACGGCTGCTGGCCGCGAGCTTTACCCACAACGCCGCCATCCAGGACGTGGTGCTCCAGATCCAGGTCGCCTACTTCCGGTATCTGGCGCACCGAGCCCTGCTCGGCGCACAGCGGACCACGCTGGAGGAAGCGCAGACCAATCTTACCGCGGCGGAAGAGCGCCGCAGGGTCGGCCTTGCCACCGTGGCCGACGTGCTTCAGGCGCGGACTGCCGCGAGCCAGGCCCGGCTCGATCTCCAGACGATCGAAGGCAACGTCCAGACCACCCGTGGCGCGCTGGCGCTGGCCCTGGGCCTGCCGGCGAACCTGCCGTACGACGTGGATTCGAGCGCGGCGGCCGCGCCCGTGGCGCCGCTCGCCGACAGTGTGAACGCCATCATCGCGACCGCCCTCCAGGGCCGGCCCGACCTGGCCGCCACCCAGGCCGAGGCCGAGGCGGCGCGCGCGGGCATCAGTGAGGCGCGAGCCGGTCTCCTCCCCTCGCTCGGGTTCAGCGCGACCGGCGGTCGGACCTACG
>CAYPAE010000016.1:0-12657 GCA_964408595.1 uncultured Gemmatimonadaceae bacterium
CACGTCTCGGAAGAAACCGTGGAGGATTTCGAGACTGCCTGGCGTCTTCAGGAGCGGCGCAGCCGGGGTGTCGACCTCCCTCCGGCGATCCGCTCACCGCTCCTGGTCCAGTACGCCCAGGTGGGGCAATTCGGGACCCAGGTCGAGCGGGTGCTGTCGGCATTTCCCGCAGCGCAGGTCAAGCTGATCCTGTTCGAGGACCTTGCCGCCTCACCCCAGCGGGTCTACGACGACGTCATCGAGTTTCTGGGGATTCCTCACGACGGCCGAACCGAGTTTCCCCGAGTCAATGAGAACAAGCGGTCGAGAGTGGCCTGGTTGCGGAGATTCTACCGCAAGCCGCCGCCGGTGCTGCGCGAGGCCATCCGCAGCCTCAAGCAGGCGGTGGGAGCCGAGGGAATCAGCGCGGTGAAGAAGAAGATCGTGGCGCTGAACACGGTGCGGGAACGCCGTCCGCCGCTCCCGCCGGCGCTCCGCGCCGAGCTGGTGGAGACGTTCCGCGACGAGGTAGCCCTGCTGTCACGCCTCCTGAAACGAGACCTGAGCCACTGGACCTAGGCGGCGCGCGCCAGCCCGCCACTAGCCAGCGATCGCGACCGGCGTGGCCTGACCGTTTGCCCCAGCAGTACACCCTGCGATCAAGCGCTACCACGCAGGTGCTCTGTTGCGGTTTTCTAGAGCCAGTGGTCCAGGCTTCGGCCGATGAGCTGCGAGGTCCTGGCGATGTCGTCGCGGAAGTGAGCCGTGAGCTCCTGCTTCAGCGCCGGCGGCAGAGCCGGCGGCTGCCGCATGTTCCGCGTGCGGAGCCGCCGGATCCAGTTCGCCGCTCGCACCGGCACCCAGGGCTTGACCGCCGACATGATCGCGCTGCCGGTAAAGAAGCCCTCCAGCAACGTGCTCGCCGGCATTCCCCCAGGGGCATGCGGAGTATCGAAGTCGGGCACGAAGGCAGGATCGACGTTTATGAAGCGGTACACGTCCTGCACGGCCCGCAGCGGACTCGGCTTGAAGTCATCGATCAGCAACACATGTATCTGCTCGCGAGTGAACGCCGCGAAGTACCGCTCCAGCTGCTGAGAATACCGGCTGACTTGCATCCAGCGAGAGTCCGGATGCGCCCAACCGGCTGTGGCGGTCAGCTCACGCGTGGGGTCGAAGCGGCGGCCCCGCCGCCGGAGGTACATCAGGTAGTCCGAGTAGGTGCGCTCCACCGGTTGGCGAAGGCTGCAGATGATGCGCGCGGCCGGCAGCAGCTCCCTGATCCGACCGGCCGCCTGGGGACACTCGAGATAGATCGGCGAAGCTTCGCCGACCGCCACCGCGCCCCCCACGTTGGTGAAGAGCTGCTCGTACTCGCTCAGCGACTTCACCGGGAAACGGTGAACATCTGGGTCGCCGTAGAGCAGCCGCCCCTCGGCATCCAGGCCATAGGCGAAGTAGTTGGTCTCCTTCACCGGGCTCATGAATACGGCCGGGTGCTCCGCAAGATACCAGTACAGCGCCGTCGTGCCTGCTTTCGCAGCGCCGATGATGACGAAGTTAGGAAGCATCAGGGCGCCTCGGGTTGGTGAAGGGCGCGCACGACCGGATTACATGTACCCGTCGCGCCGGAGCGTCGCCAGCCCGCCACCGTCCGCCTTGTCCTGTGCACCCGCGTGGCGATGGTGCTCCATCCGGCGCCGGTAGAGGTCAGCGCGGCCCTCGGCTGACAGCGCAGTGGGCCTTCTGGAGGGCACGCGCCAGGCTTCGCTAGTGACCCACCTCGTAGCCACGTCGTTGGAGATCCTCACGCAGGACATTGTTCAAGGTCGCCTGCTGCTCGTCACTGAGATCGTCCTTCCAGCGGCTGCTGGTCTTGATCGGAGTGGCTTCGACATGCCGCTCGAGTTGGGGTGACCCCGGCAGCTCGGCGAATTCCAGCACCCGCTGGAAGGTCTCGAGCGGCTGGGCGCAGAATGCCTCGTATCGCACCTCGCAGAAGCGCGTCGGGTCGAGCGTTCGACGCGCCGCATCCATCGCCCGCATCTGGATTCGCCACTCGATTCCCGCCAGCGCGGTGAACGACCGGTCGTAGCGTTCCCACAGAGCCTGGTCTTCGGGCAACAGCAGACCGGCCCGCCAACCCTGCGGGCCCCACCAGCCGCGCCAGAAGTTGACGTGCAGCAGAGAGCTGGCAACCGCCCGTCCATCCCGCACGATGTGGATGAACCTTGCGTCCTCCAGGATCTCGTTCAAGAATCCGATGCGGGGCCACCCCGTGATCTTGAGAAGCAAGCGGTCGCGCGCGGCAGTGAGCATCGGATGGAGCACCGCTCGCACTTGCTTCTTCACGCGGGCGCTCACATCCGTACCGACCAGGTCCCGACAAGGCCGGGAGAAGCCGTAGGCGTGCTTGTCCCAGAAACGGTAGCACTCGTTGGGCTGGACCCTGCTGCGGAGAACCCGGCGAACCAGTGGATTTCCCATCGCGGTGACGACCCGCCGATTCAATTCCGGCCTGGTGGGAAAGAAGTCGCAGAAGCTGGACAGCCACATCACCTGTGGATGGGTCGACAGCAGACGGTGGAACACCGTCGACCCGCAGCGCCCGGTGCCGACAATGATGATCGGTTTCGAGATCTGATTCCTGTGTGGCATCAGTGGCTACATGTACCCGTCGCGCCGGAGCGTCTCCAGCCCACCGCCGTCGGCCTTGTCCTGGGCGCGGCCCGAGCGCTCGGCGATGTTGGCGAACTTCCCCGACTGCAGCTCCACGATGATGTCATCCACGTCGCGGGAGCTCGAGTCGACCGCGTGGGTGCAGGGATAGCAGCCGAGCGAGCGGTAGCGCTTCCCGTCCCCCTGATCGTAGTAGAGCGAGACGGTGGGGATGTTCTCCCGCCGGATGTACTCCCAGATGTTGAGCTCGGTCCAGTCGAGCAGCGGGTGGATCCGCAGATGGGTGCCGGGCGCGAACTCGGTCTTGAACTGGTTCCAGAACTCCGGGGGCTGGTCGCCGACGTCCCAGCGTGACTGGGCATTGCGCGGCGAGAAGTATCGCTCCTTCGACCGGCTCCCCTCCTCGTCGGCCCGCGCGCCGACGATGACACCGGTGAATGGCTCGGTGTTCCGGTCCAGCTCGTAGACCTTCTTGGTGTGGTTGAGCCGGTACCGTGGCCACTCGCCGCTCAGCGTGTGCTTGAGCGCGTCGGTCTTGAGCGCCTTGCAGCACGCGATGCGGTCGACGGCGCCGTCCGGGTAGGTCCGCTTCTCCTCCAGCGCCTGGCGGTTCTGGCCGTAGATCATGGTCAGGTTCCACTCCAGAGCCAGCCGGTCCCGGTACTCGATCATCTCCGGGATCTTGAAGGAGGTATCGATGTGAATCAGCGGGATGGGGACGTGGCCGAAGAACGCCTTCCGGGCCAGCCAGAGCAGGACGGTGCTGTCCTTCCCGATGGACCAGAGCATGCCCAGGTTCTTGAAGTTGGCGTACGCTTCCCGGAGAATGTGAACGCTCCGGTCCTCCAGCTGATCGAGATGATCCATGGCTCCCGCCATCAGTGTGGTCCTCCATGCCGCTCGAGCACCCGGGTGACGCACTCCTCCACGCTCAGGGCGCGGGTGTCGAGCGTCAGCTCGGGGTTCTCGGGCGGCTCGTACGGGTCATCGATGCCCGTGAAGTTCCTGATCTCACCGCGACGCGCGCGGGCGTAGAGTCCCTTGACGTCCCTCCGCTCGCACTCGTCCAGGGGGGTCGCCACGTAGATCTCCACGAACTCGTGGCAGTACTTCCGGATGAGGTCGCGCGACTCGCGGTACGGCGAGACGAACGATGCCACCACGGTGACGCCGTGCGCGGCCAGCCGGCTCGCCATGTACCCGGTCCGGCGCAAGTGCTCCTCGCGCTCGGCCCGGGTGAAACCGGTGTTGGGAAACACCTCCCGCAAGGCATCGCCGTCGATGTACTCCACGTCCACCCCGCGCCGCTCCAGCTCCTGGTGCACCCGAGTGGCGATGGTGCTCTTTCCGGAGCCGGAGAGTCCAGTGAACCATAACACGGGGGCCGCGGACTTCATCCGTGACGCAGGCGCCGATCCCACGGGGCTCTCACAGACCGATGACGAAGCTGGTGTTCCGAAGGTCCGGCTTGTTGTAGGTGAGGGGTGACGGCCGCTCGCCCTCCCGTCCGGACTGCCGGTAGACGCAATCCCCCGCCGCCACGTCCCACTCCATCGTGGGTCCCAGGCGAGGGTACAAGTCGGCGCGGCCCTCGGCGACCCAACAGAACTTGAGGGAGCTGCCCGCCTTGACCCTCCGCGCGACCGGGATGGTCTGGAGGTATTCCTCGAGTTCAGGCGAGGGGTGAGAGAGGCTCTCCACGACCGTGAGCGGGGTACCCGGAGCCGGCGCGCTGGAATAGATGCGCTCGGCGGGACCGCCCTTCTCCTCGCGCCACGCCCCGCCACCCTTCAGGGCCCAGTAGAGCAGGTCCAGCGCCGGCGCATGCACGACGCCGAGCACCGGCTCTCCGTTCTCGATCAGCGCCACGTTGACCGTGAATTCGGCCCGCCGCTTGATGAATTCCTTGGTGCCGTCGAGGGGATCCACCAGCCAGAACCGCCGCCAGCCGCGGCGGGCCTCGAACGCGGCCGCCTCCGCCTCTTCGGAGACGACGGGGGTGGCGGGGTCGATCCGACGGAGCCCGTCCAGCAGGATTCCGTGGGCGACCTCGTCGGCGATCGTGACGGGGCTGCGGTCGTCCTTCTCGCGCACGTCGGCCGCCGCCATGCCGTCGTAGTAGACCATGGTAGCCCGGCCGGCCTCGCGCACGAGGTCGACGACGGCCGATCGGAGCTCGCTCGTTACCATGGGCGGAAGATGACGCCCTTGTCCTGGAGATGTGCCTTCAGGCGGTCCACCGCCTCCGGCACGGCGCCGCCCGGCAGTTGGAGGTCGCAGACGAGATCGGTCGTGATGGTATCGCCGGCCCAGACGGTCTCGATCCAGTCCGGCTGGACGGCGGTCTTGATGACCTCGAGGTCATCCTGGGTGAGCTCGGCCGCCGCGACGACCAGGATGATGCCGGCGTCGAGCATGAGGTTCGCGACCTCCGCCAGACGCCGCATGTGCTCCAGCCGGTTCTCCTGCTTCCGCTCGATGTCGGCGTCCACGCCGTAGAGGACGTTGCCGATGCCGAGGAAGTAGACCACCTTGCCGTCTTCGAACAGCTTGCCCTCGAGCGCCTTGGCTACACCCTTCCGGTCGCTCTCGTGCTCGCCGGTCACCAGAATCAGCGCGGCCTTCTGGTTGTACTTCTCCGCCCGGTGCTCGGGCTGGATGATGCTCGGCTCCCACTTGTAGTTGCGGAGCAGCACCTGGTCGCGCACCGAGGTCTGGCGGTCGGGCAACGCCTCGCGAACGATGCCGCCGCCCCGGATCTCGAAGTCGTCCACGATCACGAACCGGCTGGTGGCCGCGACGTCTTCGGCCAGATCGCAGGCGATCGCTCGATCGAGCCGGAGGACGCACTCGGCCACGTCGTGCCGCTGAACCGCGTTGCGCTGCTCGGTGGCGTCGAGCGTCGAGGCGTCCATCACGCGGAGGACTTCCTCGACCCGGGCCGTCACCCGGGCCGTTCCCAGCTTGAGTAGATACTCCTTCCGCTTCACCATCGGCTCTTTGCCGAGCCAGAACAAGCTGACCCGCAGCCGCGTCGTGACCTGGGGCCGCGACTGGCTCTCCAGCGCCGCCATCTCACCGCGGGTGATGTAGATCTGTTCCTGCAAGGTGAAGCCCACCGCCCACCCCGCCTCCGCCCTTCCCTGCACCGGCCGGTTGAAGGCCTCGATGCTCTTCACCCGGCTCTTCTTGCCCGATGGGTAGAAGACGACCGTGTCGCCCACGTTCACCGCGCCGGAATCGATCGTGCCCGAAACGATGCGCCGGTCGTCGCCCTGCTTGGTGAACTTGTACACGTCCTGGACCGGCATGCGGAACGGCCGCTCCACCGGAGCGGGCTCACTGTGGAACTGATCCAGCGCGTTCAGCACCGTGGGGCCCTGGTACCAGGGGAGATGGACCGAGCGATCGGCGATGTTGTCGCCGCCGCGCGCCGAGACCGGGATGAAGCAGGCGGGTCGGATGCCGACCTGGTCGAGGAAGGCGCCGTACTCGCGGACGATGCGGTCGAAGACGCCGCGATCCCAGCCGACCAGGTCCATCTTGTTCACCACCACGGCGAGCTGGCGGATGCCGAGCAGCGACACCATGTAGCCGTGGCGACGGGAGTTCTCCTGCACCCCTTCGGCGGCGTCGATCACCAGGAGGGCCGCCTCCGCGCGGGCGGCACCGGTGATCATGTTCTTCAGGAACTCGATGTGGCCGGGGGCGTCGAGAATCAGGTAGTGCCGCAGGTCGCTCTTGAAGAAGACCCGGGCCGCATCGATGGTGATGCCTTGCGCCTGTTCGTCCTTGAGGGCGTCGAGCAGGAAGGCGTACTCGAACGGCTTCGAGTTGAGCTCGCACTGCGTCCGGATCTGCTCGAGCTTCCCTTCGGGGAGGGAGTGGGTGTCGGCCAGAAGGCGTCCGATGACCGTGCTCTTGCCATGGTCCACATGGCCAACGATCACGATGCTCATCCGCTGCGCCACGGCGGCGGGCGCGGCCACGCGAGGTTCCTGGGGGGCGATGGAAGACGACATCCTAGTGTGACATCCCTCCATGAGCATCAAGGAGCCCGCAAGGCCGGGCGCGGGTCGCTACGTCTCCAGCGCGTGCTGGGCCGCTATCGAACACCGAGGGGTGTCACTGTTCCTGTGCGGCGTAGTCGTACGGGTAGTAGTAGTCGCCCTCCTTGGCGACCTCGCCACCGGGATCGTTCAACACGGTTCCGACCACGCGGGCACCGACGTTGGCGAGCTGTTGGTACGCCCGCTGCGCGGCGTTCCGATCCGTGGTTCCCGCCCTGACGACCAGCAGCACGCCATCGGTCAGGGAAGCAACGATGCTGGCATCCGCCGTCGCCAGCACCGGAGGGGTGTCGAGGACGATGATGTCGAACTGCTCCTGAAGCTCCCCCAACAAGACCCGCATGCGGGTGCCGCTGAGCAGATTCGCCGCGTTCACCGGCAGGGCACCGCAGGTCAGAACCGAGAGCCTCGCCACTGGAGTTTCCCGGATCGCCCGGGGCGGAGGCGCGTCGGGATCGCCCGATGCCCTCAACAGCTCCATCAGCCCCGGTGCGCGCGGCAGCTGGAACAGACTGTGGACGCGCGGCCGGCGGATGTCGCAATCGACCAGCAGCACCCGGAGACCGTCGTACGCCAGGGTGACCGCCAGGTTGGCGGCGGTCAGGGTCTTGCCCTCTCCCGGCGCGGCGCTGGTGACGACCAGCGTCCTCAGTGTGTCCCCACCGTCCGACCAGATGAGGCCGGTCCGCAGGTTCCGGAACGCCTCGATCCCGATGGAGAACGTCTGATTGCCCGCCAGCGGCGACCCGACGGCCGGGCGGGCGGACTTCCCTGACCCGAGCAGGCGGCGGAAGTGGGATTGCGCGCCGCGCGATCCGCTGGTGATCCTCGGGATCACCGCCAATCCGGGGACGTGGAGCACCGCCTCGAGATCTTCCGGGCGGCGAATCGACGTGTTGAGCGCTTCGAGGATGTAGGCGACGACCATGCCGAGCGCCAACCCGAGGAAGAGACCCAGCGCGACTTTCAGCGCCGCAGTGTTCAAGAGTGGCGTAGACGGCAAGGGGGCAAGGGCCACGACGTCGATGTCCCCGGCCTCGACCGCCTGGGCCATCCGGGCCCGCTGGAAGTCCCCGCGGAGCTCATCCCCCATGTTGGCGAGCGCATCGACCCGCCGGGTCAGCCGCATCTCCTCCTCCGCCATGGCGGGGAGGAGCGACATGGAGGCTCCGGTGCGATCGGCCAGAGCGCCGAGCGCATCGACCCGGGCCCCGAGCGCGCCGATGTGGCTGCTCACGGCCTGCACCAACTGGTCCTGGGTGGAGCGAGCCAACGCCTTCAACTGAATCAGGTCGGGGTTGTTCGACGAGCTGCGCCAGGGGCCGGTCGTCATCGAATCGATCCGAATCTGGTATCGCAGAAGCTGCTGGTAGAGCCCACCGATCGCCGGGTTGTCCGCCATGGCCGGTGACGTGGCCAGGGCGCGTAGTGCCTCCTCCCGGGAAGCCTCGTCGTTCGCCTTCAGCCGCTCGAGCAAGGTGCCGAACGTGCGCCGGTCGGCGTCGAGCTCCTCCCGGCGGGCATCGAGCGTCAGCAGGGCCGACTGCTCCGCCTGGAGCTTGTCCCGGGAGCTGGCGAGCTGCTGGCGGCTCCGGAAGGAGCTGAGCGCGGCCTGGGCCCGCTCCAGCATGCTGTCGGTCTCAGCCAACCGCTCGGCCAGGAACTCGCCCCTCCGGCGGGACCGCTCACGGGCCCACTGCACGTTGAGCGTCTGGAAGGCCTGCACCGTGCTGTTCACGATGCGCTGGGCCGTGCGCGGGTCTTCGGCGATGAATCCGACGTCGATCACGTCGGTCAGCTCCCGTCGCGTGAGCAGCAGGCCAACGACCAGACCGTCGATCGCCGCCTCCCTCGCTCGGATACCCAGAACGACGGTCTCGACCGCGGGGCGCGAGCGCACCACGAACTGGACCACCCCGAGATTGACGAGCTGCCCGTAGGGCGCGGTCACCGCGCGCTCGCCGCGGCGGGCACTCACCCCGTCGTCGCGGAAGACCATCTGTACCGAGTCGCCGGCCGCTCGAGGATCGACCTGCACCCGCGCCAGGTCTTCGACCGAGAAATCGGGCGTCAAGCTGGCCAACTGGAGGCCGAGGCTGTCCACCACCACGCCAGCGACGGTTCGGCTGCGCAGCAGCTCAATGATCGACAGCATGGGGTCAGCGGTCCGCCCGAGGATCGGGGCCGCCTGCTCGGCGACGCCGGTCAGCGTCTGGCGCTCCCCGGCCAGCCGGAGCATCGCCGACGCCCGGTAAGCGGTCGGCTCCTGCGACGCCATGAAGAGACCGAGCGCCGCGCCGCAGGCGGTCACGGCGAGGATGAGCTGGAAGCGCCGGCGTACCACGGCAAGCGCCTGGCGGAAAGACAACATCCCGGCGGTGTCACCGGGCTCCACATGCCGGATGGGCGGGTCGTATCCGCCGGGAAGCAGGCGATCGTGGGGGGGCTGAGCGCGCATGGGCATCTAAGGGGTGTTTCTTCTGCTGACGCGGTCGATGAGCAGGCCCAGCGATGCGACCGAGCCGATCACACCGAGCGTCGGCAACAAGATATCCTTCATGAAAGACCTTCTGCGATCGACGATGATCTGGTCCCCCGACCGCACGGGAATCCTGCCGTACCCGCCAGTCGGGTCGGTGAGGTTGATGATGAGCTGCTCCTGCTGCCCGTTGGGATCGAGGCGAAGCACCCGAACCCGGTCCCGGGCGCCAGTGACCGTGGCGCCCCCGGCGCGAGCCACGGCCTCGGCGATCGTAGTCTCCGGGCGCAGGGCGAACACCTGAGGCCGGTCCACCTCACCGGAGATCGCGACGCGAATGAGCGGCTCCATGACGAATTCCGGGTTCTCCTCGAACCGGGCCAGGAATCTGCGAAGATTGGCTTCGGCGGTGGCGAAGGGTACCCCGCCCACCTGAACCGAGCGAAAGAGCGGATGAGTAATGGTGCCGTTCGGCGCCACTACGAAATCTCCGCTGAACTCGGGCTTCCGCCACACCACGATCCGCACCGAATCTCCCGGCGACAGCACCGACTGGTCGCTCGAGGCGCGTGACTCTTGAGCCGAGGCGGGGGCGGAGAGCACAACGAAAGCGAGGAGGGTAAGGGAAATCAGGGTGCGCATAAACCTCAGGAGCCGAAGAAAGGTGGTTTGTGCCCAGCCCATCGGGGGCATTCCAGGGCAACGTCCGCACAATCCATGCCCCGGCTGGGGGCCATGGAGGGGTGCGCATGCTCTCAACTGGCTGCGCAACGCAATCTATCACAGCCAGATCGCAAGGTCACCCCGAGCGGCCGTCAACTCGGTGTCCCCCGACACATTTCCGCGTTTTAGGCGGGGGCGAATACGACCGGCGGGCCGGATTGCCGGCCCGCCTCCGAGGTGTTGCGCTGGGTCCACAGTAGAGTCAGTAAAGCCTGATGATCCTGGCGACCGATGGAACGCCGGCCTCACTCAGGATGAACACCATGTAATGGCCGGGCGGCGCCCGATTGCTCGAGCTCGGCGCCGCCACGGTGAGCCCGGTCGCGTCCGCGCTGAACGCCAGCCACTGGAAGCGCTGGTTCTGGTCGAAGGCGTGCGTCACCGCGCCGAGCCGGATGAAGCTCACCTGTGCGATGGCCGCCGCCTGGGGCGTCAGGATTCGGAACTGAGCACCGTACCCCACCCCCGACGGCGCGTTCGTGATCTTCGGCCGCTCGCCCTGGAACAGATAGGGCGGCGAGAACAGCTCCGCGTTCCGCTCCTTCGGAGCGCCCGCCCCGTCGCCGCTGCCGGCGTTCAACACCCGGCCATCGGGCAGGAGCAACGAGGTTCCATGATAGCCCCGCGTCACGGCGTTGCTCGCCAGGGTGGTCCACTGGCCGGTCGTCGGGCTCCAGATCTCCGCCGCCCGGACCGGGGCGCTCAGATCGTTGAACTCGGAGCCGGCCACCCCGCCGGTCGCCAGGACCTCGCCGGTCGGGAGCGCGGTGAGGTTCAGGTGCCGGCGGGCACGTCCGCCGTCCCTTCCTCCCCACTCCCCACCACCCGGAACGTCACACTGACTGGAACGGTGCGGGCGTTCGTCACCAGGAAGCGATTCCCGCAGACGTAGCTGAGGTCGAGGGGCGCGTCCTCGCCGACCTCGGCGTCGGGAGGGAGGGGGTCGCCAACCCGGGGACCCGCGCTCGATCGTTCATCGGAACAGCCGCCGAGCGCGAGCGCCACGAGTCCGCCGAGCAGGGCGCTGATGCGGGCGGAGACGCCGGAACGACCATGCGGCATGACGCACCTCTACCCGAGTTTCGGGGATTGTGCGAAGGACACGCCGGGACGCTAGGAAATCCGATGATCTTGGCGACCGATGGCACGTCGGCCGCAACCGAGATCCTGGGGGTGGGCGGCAGGAGGGGCCGGAAGCAGCTTTCAAGCCACTGTTACGCGCCCGCAGACGGCGGGGCGGAGGAGAGGAAGTCGCTGACGGACTTTCGCTTGCCAATTATTGCGCTGCGGCTATTCGTCTCGGGCACAGACGTGGCCTTGCCGGCCCCGCAGCACAGACGTGGTGCGCGCCCCACACTTGTGAATCCGGGCCCAAGAACAAACCGGCCGGAGGAGTGCTCCCCTCCGGTCGGTTGCCCCGGTTGAACGCCGCCCTTACCGCTTTCGGATGATCTCGGCAGCAGCGAAACGAGCTCTGGACTTTCTGCTTGACACCTCGGCTTCGCGCGACCGGGCCCATCCGTGTCCCAGAGGGCGCGCGGGGTGCCGCCGCACGATATACTTCTCGCCGGTTGCGGGCCTCCGGCCGCGCGACTCGACCGACCCGGTAGCTCCGCGAAGACGCGATGCCCTAACCCCATCGACACTCCGCCGCGAGGTATCGATCCCGTGACCGAAGCACCCGGCCCGCCAAGGATTCCGGGTGGGCGGAGGCCCTCCGTTTGAGAATCGTCTATATCGTGACCACGGCGTCACCGATCGGTGGGGCCCAGATCCACGTCCGGGACCTCGCGGCTGCGGTGTCGGCTCAGGGCCACTCTCCCGCGGTTATCACGAGCGGGAGTGGGCCATTCATTGATGACCTCCGGAGCCTCGGCCTACCCGTGGTGGTCCTCCGCCACCTCTCGGTGCCGATCCATCCTCTGCGCGACCTGCGGGCCCTTCGTGAGATCCGCGCGGTCCTCACGGAGCTGCGTCCCGAGCTCGTTGCCGCTCACTCCTCGAAGGCCGGAATCCTCGGGCGGCTCGCCGGGCGATCGCTCCGCGTGCCCGTTGTGTTTACCGTCCACGGCTGGGCCTTTACCCCTGGTGTGCCGCCGTTACAGGCGGCGGTCTATCGCCAGGTCGAGCGGCTCGTCGGCCCTCTCGCCAGCAAGATCATCACCGTGTCGGAGTTCGATCGTCGGCTGGGGTTGGCCGCTCGGATCGCCGACGAGGGCCGCATGGTGACAGTCCACAACGGCATGCCCGACGTGGCACCGAATCGTCGGGCGGATCCCGGCCGGACACCGGTTCGCCTGGTGATGGTGGCACGCTTCGGGGCCCAGAAGGACCACCCGACCCTGCTTCGCGCGCTCGCGGGGCTACAGGACCACGCGTGGGAGCTGGACCTGATCGGCGACGGCCCTCTCAGGGCCGAGACGGAGTCGCTCGCGGCGTCACTCGGCCTGGGCGATCGGGTACGCTTTCTGGGTCAACGAACGGACGTGGATCAGATCCTGGCCACCGCCCAGATCAGCCTGCTGGTAACCAACTGGGAGGGGTTCCCCCTCAGCATTCTCGAGTCGATGCGGGCCGGCCTGCCGGTGGTGGCTTCCTCGGTGGGCGGAATAGGCGAGTCGGTTCGTGACGAGGAAACCGGCTACCTGGTGCCCCGCGGCGATGTGGAGGCGGTTCGAGACCGGGTCGAGCGGCTGCTGACGTCGCCCGGCCTGCGAGCTCGGATGG
>CAYPAE010000017.1:0-9138 GCA_964408595.1 uncultured Gemmatimonadaceae bacterium
GAAGTGATCTTCAGCGGGGCGGCGGGGCGGCGGGGCGGCGGGGCGGAGGAGACCGGCGGGGCAGCAGCTGCCCCGCTGCCCCGCCGCCCCGCCGCCCCCCCCAAGTGGCTCAAGGGCGCCCCTCCGATCCCCGGGTCCGGGCTGGCCGTCACGTCGCCCGACCCGGTTCTGCTCGGCAACGAGCTCGCCGCGCTTCCGACCATCGAGGCGGTGGCGGAGCGGATCCGCACCACCCACTGCTGCGGGCTCTGCCACGGGCGGACCAACGCGGTGCCCGGCGAAGGCGATCCTCAGGCTCGGCTGGTGCTCGTGGGTGAGGGGCCTGGTGCCACCGAGGACGCGACCGGCCGGCCGTTCGTCGGCCAAGCCGGCAAGCTGCTCGAAGGAATTCTCGAGGCTATTGAAGTTCCCCGTGATTCAGTGTACATCACCAACATCGTCAAGTGCCGGCCCCCCCAGAACCGGAAGCCCCTGCCCGATGAGATCGCGGCCTGTATTCCTTATCTCCACCGCCAGTTGGAGCTGATCCGACCGAAGGTGATCGTCGCCCTCGGCGGGACCGCGGGCGAAGCGCTGCTCGGCGTGAGGAAGGGACTGGGGGAGCTGCGCGGCAAGGTGCACACGTACAACGGCACTCCGCTGATCGTGACGTACCATCCCGCGGCACTGCTCCGCAACCCCAACTGGAAGAAGCCGACCTGGGATGACGTCCGTATCGCCCGACAACTTCTCGACCGCTGATCCGTACGTCGGCCGGTCGGCGCCGTGGAGTTCCGAGGCCGAGCAGGCGGTCCTCGGGGCGATGCTGCTGGATCAGGACGCCGCGCTCCGCGCCGCCGAGCTGGTGGACGACTCGATGTTCTACCGGGAGGGCCATCGCCGACTCTTCCGGGCGATGATCGCGCTGGTCGAGCACCGCGTGGTCATCGACCACATCACGCTCCGCGACGAGCTGCTCAGGCGGGGCGAGCTCGAGGCCGCCGGAGGGCTGGATTACCTCGCCGAGCTGATGGACGCGGTGCCCACCGCGGCCAACCTCGAGTTCCACGCCCGGATCGTCCGCGACAAGGCGATCCTGCGGCGGCTGATCGAGACCTCCACCGGCATCATCACCGAAGCCTACGACGGCCACTCCACCGCGACCGAGCTGCTCGACGTCGCCGAGTCGCGGATCTTCAAGATCTCGCAGCAGCGTGGCGACGAAGGGTTCACCCGGATCAAGGAGATGCTGTGGCCCACGATGGAGCGCATCGAAACGCTCCAGCGCAGCGGCAAGGCGATTACCGGCGTGCCGAGCGGCTTCGTAGACTTGGACGGACTGACCTCGGGCTTCCAGGCCTCGGAGCTGGTGGTGGTGGCCGCCCGGCCCTCGATGGGCAAGACCGCTTTCTGTCTCAACATCGCGGCCAACGCCGCGTCCGAGGGGCAGGGGGTCGCCATCTTCTCGCTGGAGATGTCGAAGGAGGCGCTGGTGCAGCGGATGCTCACGGCCACCGCCCGGGTGGACAGCCATCGCGTGCGGCAGGGCACGCTCCGCGACTCCGACTTCACCCAGCTCGCCCGGGCGGCCGGGTTGCTCCAGACCTACCAGGTCTGGATCGACGACTCGCCGTCGATCACCCTGCTCGAGATGCGCTCCAAGGCGCGGCGGCTCAAGATCGACAACGACCTCAAGCTGATCATCGTGGACTACCTCCAGCTGATGCGGAGCCCCGAGTACTCGGAGAACCGGGTGCAGGAAATCTCCGACATCTCCCGCTCCCTCAAGGCGCTCGCGCGCGAGCTGGAGATTCCGGTCATCGCCCTCTCCCAGCTCTCGCGCGCCTCCGAGCAGCGCGGGGGCGAGCGGAAGCCGATCCTCTCGGACCTCCGCGACTCCGGCGCCATCGAGCAGGACGCCGATCTCGTCATCTTCATCCACCGCCCCGAGTACTACGACCGGGAAGACGAGTCCAAGCGCGGGCTCGCCGAGGTGATGCTCGCCAAGAACCGGAACGGTCCCACCGGCGACGTGCAGCTCAAGTTCACCCGCGAATACACCCGGTTCGACAGCTTCTCCGGCCGGGACGAGCCGGAGTAGTCATGGCGCGCGCGCGGTCGGTCTATCGCTGTACCGAGTGCGGCCACGAGCACGCCAAGTGGGTGGGGCGCTGCGAGGGGTGCGGGGAATGGAATTCGGTGGCGGAGGAGCCGGTGGCCGGCACGCGGGGCAGCGGGGCGGCGGGGCGGCGGGGCAGGCGAACCGCGGTCGTCGCGCCTCCTGGCCGCCTTCGCGAGGTCGCCACGTCTCCGCTGGAGCGCTGGCGCACCGGCATCAACGAATTCGACTTCGTCCTCGGCGGTGGGATCGTGCCGGGCTCGATGATCCTGATCGGCGGCGAGCCGGGAATCGGGAAGTCCACCCTCCTGCTGCAGGCGGCGGCGCGGCTCGAGACCGCGGGGCGAACCGTGCTGTACGCGAGCGGCGAGGAGTCGCCCGACCAGCTCCGGCTCCGCGCCGACCGGCTGGACGAGGACGCCGGCGCGGTGCACGTGCTGGGCGAGACCAGGCTCGAGGCGATCGTCGGCGCCGCGGGTGCCGTGTCGGCCGACGTCGTCGTCATCGATTCGATTCAGACCGTCTACACCGAGACGCTGGAGAGCGCCCCTGGAAACGTCGGCCAGGTGCGGGAGTGCTCCGGACAGCTCATGCGCTTCGCCAAGGAGAGCGGCACCGCGGTGATCGTCGTGGGCCACGTCACCAAGGGTGGTGGCATCGCGGGCCCCAAGACGCTCGAGCACATCGTGGACACCGTGCTCTACTTCGAGGGCGAGGTGACGCTCGACTACCGGCTCCTCCGCACCACCAAGAACCGCTTCGGCTCGGTGGACGAGCTCGGGGTCTTCTCCATGACCGAGCGTGGGCTGGTGGCGGTGCCGAATCCGTCGGCGATCTTCCTCGCGGCCCGCGCCGACGGGATCAGCGGCAGCGCGGTGACGGCGTTGATGGAGGGAACCCGGCCGGTACTGGTGGAGGTTCAGGCGCTCGCGGCCAAGTCGGGATACGGCACGCCCCAGCGGGTGGCAACCGGGCTCGACCCCAAGCGGCTCGCGGTATTGCTGGCCGTGCTGGAGCGGCGGGCGGAAACGTCGTTCGCCGATCTCGACGTCTTCGTGCAAGTCACCGCCGGCGTCAGGCTCACCGAGCCGGGGGCCGATCTCGCGGTCGCCGCGGCGCTCCTCAGCAGCCTGTACAACCGGCCCGCGCCGGCGGACGTCATCTTCCTGGGCGAGATCGGGCTGGGCGGCGAGATCCGCCCCAGCGGCGCGATCGAGCGCCGCATCGCCGAGGCCGCGCGGCTCGGGTTCCGGCGGGTGTTCGGCTCCTCGCGCAGTACGTCGCAGGTTCCCGGCGTCTCGGTGGTCGGCCTCGACCACGTCGAGCAGCTGGTGCGCGCGCTTGCCGCGTGACGTCGGGGTGGTCGTGGTGGCCGCGGGGCGGGGCACCAGAGTGGGAGGCGATCTGCCCAAGCAGTATCTCCTCATCAACGGGGTGCCCGTCCTGCTTCGGGCGGTCAGGCCGTTCGCCAGCCACCCCGAAGTCGCCCAGGTGGTCGTCGTCCTCACCCCCGCGGAGGCGGAGAGCCCACCGGACTTTCTCGCGGCGCTGAAGAGCGAGGCGCTGGCGATCGCTGCCGGCGGGCGGGAGCGCTCGGACTCGGTGGCGGCGGGGCTGCTGGCGCTCCGGGCCGGTTGCGAGATTGTCCTGGTGCACGACGGCGCGCGGCCGTTCGTGGACCGCGGCGTGATCGACGCGGTGATCGCCCACGCTCGGGCGGGAGAAGGCGCGGTGGCCGCGCTGCCGGTGAGCGACACGATCAAGGAGGCGGTGGGCGCGGATCCCACCCTCATCGGGCGCACCGTCCCGCGCGCCGGGCTCTGGCGAGCGCAGACGCCGCAAGGCTTCCCCCGTCGTCTCCTGGAGGAGGCCTACAGGCGGGCCGGCGCCGCAGCGAGCAGCGCCACCGACGATGCGTCGCTGGTCGAGGCCTGCGGCGGTATCGTACGACTGGTGCCGGACTCACCGCGCAACCTGAAGATCACCACACGCGACGACCTGGCCGTGGCGGAGGCGCTGGCCGGGGTCGATCGGTGACTCTGCCGTTCCGGTCCGAGCGCGAAGTCGAGACCGCCATCCCGCTGGTGGACGCGCATCTCGGGCGGGGCGGACTCCTCGCCTATCCCACCGAGACGGTGTACGGGCTCGGATCTACCCCTTCGGTTCCGGCGCTCGCGGCGCTCGCTCGCCTCAAGGGGCGCGCCCCCGACAAGCCTTTCCTGCTTCTGGTCTCGGGGCGAGCGATGGCGGAGGAGTGGGGACTGGTGCTGTCGCCGTCGGCCGAAGCACTCTCGGCGGCGTTCTGGCCGGGCCCCCTGACACTGGTGCTCCGGGGAGGCGAAGGCCGCCTGCCGGACGAGCTGCGAGGCAAGGAGGGCGGCATCGCGGTGCGTCACACGTCGCATGCGGGGATTGCCCGCCTGGTGGCCGCCGTCGGCCGGCCTCTGACCTCCACCTCGGCCAACCGCCCCGGCGAGCCTGCCGCTCCCGGACCGGAGAGGATCCGCGAAGCCTTCGGCACCGCGATCGAGCGGGGAGAGCTCCTGGTCCTCGACGGCGGCGTCCTCGGCAACGTGCCTCCGTCCACCCTGGTGGACTGCACCGGGCCGATGCCGCGGCTGGTGCGTGAGGGGGCGATTCCGCGCGACGAGCTGCGACGCGCCGCCGGAAGGCTGGCGCCGTGAAGGCGTGGCAGCGGGGCGGCGGGGCGGCGGGGCAGTTCGCTCCGATGCTGGAAGATCGCCGGTGTGCTGGTGCCGCCCCGCCGCCCCGCGGCCCCGCGGCCCCGCTTATCTTTTGACATGCACATCCTCTTCGTCTGCACCGGAAACACCTGCCGCAGCCCGACGGCCGAGGGGTTGTTGCGCGAAGCACTGGCGGCACGCGGCATCGATCAGGTCACGGTCGCCTCGGCGGGCACCGGAGCGTGGGAAGGCGCGCCGGTCTCCGAGGGAGCTTATCTGGTGGGACTGGAGCACGGTCTCGACCTGAGCGAGCATCGGGCCCGGCTCCTCACCCGCGATCTGGTTCGCGAGGCCGACCTGGTGCTCGCCATGTCGGGACATCATCTGGCTCGCGTCGCCGAACTGGGCGGAGAGCACAAGGTGCACCTGCTCGGTTCGTACGCCGGCCGCGACACGGCCCGCTCCGAGGTGACCGACCCGTTCGGCTCCGACCTCGCGAGCTACCGCACCACATTCGGCGAGCTGCAGGACCTGATCGGCATGGTCGTGAGCCGTGTCGCCGGCATGGTACGGTGATCGACGGCAGCACCCGGGTCTTCGCCCTGCTCGGCGACCCGGTCGCGCACTCTCTCTCCCCCGCCATGCAGAACGCCGCGTTCCGCGCGCTCGGCCTGCGAGCGGTCTACGTTGCCCTCCGCTGCGTCTCCGACGACGTCGCCCCACTCATCCGAGCGCTCACCCGCGCGGGCGGTGGCGGTAACGTCACCATCCCGCACAAGGAAATCGCCGCGCTCGCGGTGGACCGGCGGCTCGACGATGCGGGCGAGGTGGGCGCCTGCAACGTGTTCTGGAGCGAAGACGCCGCCGTGCACGGCGCGAACACCGACGTCGAGGGTCTCCTGCGCGCGCTCGATCCGCTCGAACCGCCGCCGGGCCCCTGGCTGATCGTCGGGACCGGCGGTGGGGCACGAGCCGCGGCCGTCGCGGCGGCGAGGCGCGGCTCGCGGGTCGCGGTCTCCTCCCGGTCGGCGGACCGCGCCGGCGCCTTCGAGCGCTGGGTCGCCGAACGTGAGGTCGAGCCGGCGTCGCCGCGGGAGTGCCGCCTGGTCATCAACGCGACCCCGCTCGGACTGCGCGCGGACGACCCGCTCCCCATCGATCCGGCCGCCGCGCCCGCGGCGACGGTGGCCTTCGACATGGTCTATCGCAGCGGGGAAACACCCTGGGTCCGCGCGATGCGTGCGGCGGGTCGGCGCGCCGCCGACGGCCGCGGCATGCTGGTGGCGCAGGGGGCGGGAGCTCTCCGGCGCTGGTTCCCGGGCGTCGCCGCGCCCACCGAGATCATGCGCGCCGCGGTGGATGCCGCGCTTCGCTGAGCGTGTCGCCGGCTGGCGCGCGGCGCTCGCCGATCTCGAGCGCTGGCTCCTGCCCGCCGCGTGCCTTCTCTGCGATGCGCCTGTGGCCGAGCGCGAGGGCGACGCGCTCGTCTGCGCTCTCTGCCGCTCGCGATGGCACGCCGTCCCGGGCCCGCTGTGCGAGCGGTGCGGCCAGCCCAGATTCGCGGAGCTCCCCTGTCGCATCTGCTCGGGCTGGAGCCCCGGGCTGCGGCATGTCCGGAGCGCCGTGTGGCTCGAGGAGTCGGCCCGGCTCGCGGTCCATCGGCTCAAGTACGACGGGTGGTGGCGGGTCGCCGAGGCGATGGCGGAAGCGATGCGGGGCCTGGAGCCATTGACCGGGCGGGTATCCTTGATACCTGTTCCACTCGGGGCGCGCCGGGCACGCGAGCGCGGGTATAACCAGAGCGAGCGGATCGCCGCCGCCCTCGGGCGCCTGATCGGAGCTCCGGTGCGCGGCGACCTCCTCCGTCGGGTGCGGGAGACGCGGACCCAGACCGCGCTCCCTCCGGAGGAGCGGCAGGCGAACCTGGCCGGCGCATTCGCCTGCCGGGGCGCCGAGGGACTGGCGGCGGTGCTGGTAGACGACGTGTTCACCACTGGCGCGACGCTCGTCTCAGCCGGGGCGGCCCTCGCCGCCGCCGGAGCGAAGAGCGTGGACGGGATAACCTTCGCGCGAGCGATGGAGCCGGTGGCCGGCGGATAGCTGTTCGCTGATGGCTGACAAACCGATGGGTACACACACCGGGGGGAGAAAGAGTGGCAATTCGCATCGGCATCAACGGCTTCGGGCGGATCGGTCGAAACACGGTGCGCGCGGCGAAGAAGCTCGGGTTGAAACAGCTCGACTTCGTGGCGGTGAACGACATCACCGACACCAAGACGCTCGCCCACCTGCTCAAGTACGACTCGGTCCACGGCCGCTACCCCGGCGAGGTGAAAGCGGAGAAAGAAGCGCTGGTGGTGGACGGCGACTCGATGCGCGTTCTGGCGGAGAAGGATCCCGCCAAGCTCCCGTGGAAGGATCTCGGCGTCGACGTCGTCCTCGAGTCCACCGGGCGATTCACCGACCGCGACCAGGCGGCGCTCCACCTGGCCGGAGGCGCCAAAAAGGTGATCATCTCCGCGCCGGCGAAGCAGGAAGACATCACCCTGGTGTACGGGGTGAACCATCAGTCCTACGACGCCGCCAAGCACCACATCATCTCCAACGCGAGCTGCACCACCAACTGCCTGGTGCCCGTGGTCAAGGTCATCCTCGACCGCTTCGGGTTCGTGAGCGGGTTCATGACCACGGTGCACTCCTACACCAACGACCAGCAGATTCTCGATCTCCCGCACAAGGACCTCCGCCGGGCACGCGCGGCGGCGATCTCCATCATTCCGACGACCACCGGCGCGGCCAAGGCGACCTCGCTGGTGATTCCGGAGGTCAAGGGGAAGATCGACGGCGTTGCGCTCAGGGTGCCCACGCCGGACGTCTCGGTCGTCGCGCTCACCTGCGTGGTGGAGAAGGCCACGACGGCGGAGGAAGTGAACGACGCCTTCCGGAAGGCGGCGAGCGCGGGTCCGCTCAAGGACGTGCTCGTGGTCAGCGACGAGCCGCTGGTCTCGGTGGACTACATCGGCTCGCTGCAGTCGAGCACGGTGGACGCACTTTCGACCAACGTGGTGAACGGCACCCTGGTGAACGTGACCTCGTGGTACGACAACGAGATGGGCTACTCCGCCAGGTGCGTGGACCTGCTGCGCTACGTGGGGGAGCGGCTGTGAAGCGGACCCTGGAGTCGCTCGACACCGGCGCGATCGAAGGAAGACGGGCATTGGTCCGGGTGGACTTCAATTGCCCGGTGAAGAACGGGACGGTCACCGACAACACCCGTATCCGGGCGGCGCTCCCGACCATCGAGTTTCTCCGGAGCCGCGGGGCCCGCCTGGTGTTGCTCTCGCATCTCGGCCGGCCGAAGGGCGGCCGGGACCCCAAGTATTCCCTGGAGCCGGTGGTCCGGGAGCTGGAGCGCCTGCTGGGCTCGCCGGTGACCTTCCTCCGGGATCCGCTCTCCGAGCAAGCGGTGACCGAGACCCGGCGGACGCCTCGCGGCGGCGTGGCGATCGCCGAGAACACCCGGTTCTTCCCGGGCGAGGAGAGCAACGACCCGGAGCTGGCGGCTCGGTTCGCGGCGCTGGGCGATTTCTACGTGAACGACGCGTTCGGCTCGGCGCACCGGGCCCACGCGAGCACCGAGGCGGTGGCGCGGCTGCTCAAGCCGGCGGTCTCGGGTTTCCTGATGCAGCAGGAGCTGCGCTATCTGGGCGACGCGCTGCACCGGCCCAAGCGGCCGTTCGTCGCGGTGCTCGGCGGGGCCAAGATCAGCGGCAAGATCGATCTGATCTCGGCATTGCTTCCCAAAGTGGACCACGTGTTGCTCGGCGGCGCGATGGCGTGCACCTTCTTCGCCGCGATGGGACTGGAGACTGGCAACTCCCTCATCGAGCCCGACCGCATCGAGCTCGCCCGACGGCTCCTGGCCGACTCGGGGGGCAAGCTGGTCCTGCCGAGCGGCGCGGTCGTCGCCCGAGAGCTCAAGGCCGGCGCCGAGACCCGTACGGTGCCGCGCGACCGCATCTCGGACGGCTGGGCGGTCTACGACATCGATCCCGCGACTGAGAAGGACTTCGGCGCCAGGATCGAGCGCGCCGGCACGGTAGTCTGGAACGGTCCGATGGGGGTCTTCGAGACGCCGCCGTTCGACCGCGGCACGATGGCCATCGCCCGCGCGATGGCGGCGGCTACGGGCAACGGCGCCGTGACCGTGGTCGGCGGAGGCGATTCGGCCGCCGCCGTGGCGCAGGCAGGGCTGGAGGATCGCATCACCCACGTCTCGACCGGCGGCGGAGCGTCGCTCGAGTTCCTGGAAGGGAAGACGCTCCCGGGAATCGCCGCGCTCGATGAAGTCTGAAG
>CAYPAE010000017.1:9238-12463 GCA_964408595.1 uncultured Gemmatimonadaceae bacterium
ACATGTCGAAGCGCTCTCTCATCTACGCCGCCAACTGGAAGATGAACCACGGACCGGCGGCCGCTCGGGATTTTCTCGCCCGGTTCCTCCAGGTTACCTCGCCGGTCGTCGACCGGCAGCTCTGGTTTTTCCCGCCGTCCGTCTCCATCAGCGCGGCTTCCGAGGCATCCGCGAGACGGGAGGACGTGACCGTCGGATCGCAGAACGTGCACTGGGAGCCCAGGGGCGCGTTCACCGGCGAGCTCTCGATTCCCCTCGTGATGGAAGCCGGTGCCCGGGCAGCGTTGATCGGCCACTCCGAGCGCCGGCACCTCTTCGGGGAGACCGACGAGCAGGTCGGGCGGAAGCTCGCGGCGGTCCTCAGGGCGGGCGTCACGCCGATGGTTTGCGTGGGTGAGACCCTTGCCGAGCGCGAGGGCGGCCGCACGGGGCAGGTGGTGACCCGGCAGGTCGCCGCGCTCCTGGGGCGGATCGGCCCGGCCGACTGGGAGCGGGTGGTACTGGCCTACGAGCCGGTCTGGGCGATCGGCACCGGCAAGAACGCCACGCCGGACGACGCCGCTCAGGTCCACCAACTGATCCGGCTCGAGCTGAGCCGGCATGGTGTGGCGGGCCGGGTGCCGATCCTCTACGGCGGCAGCGTCAACCAGGCGAACGTGCTGGCACTGCTCGCGCGCGAGGAAGTGGACGGCGTGCTCGTCGGAGGCGCAAGCCTGGACCCTGACGGATGGGCCGAGCTGGTCGGCCTCGGCGCCTGAACGCGTGTTGCAAAGTGCGGACGTGACCATGTCATGTCCCGTCATGTCATTGTCGTTGTCATCCTGAGCGAAGCGAAGGAGCCATAGCCTCGTTTTCGGTTCCTGCGCTTCGCTCAGGATGACACGGACAGCGGGTTGGCACGAATCCCAGGCCGCTGGCCCCGCGAGCCGTTCGCCGGTAGCTTGAAGCAATTCCCTTTCCAGGAGCCGGAGAATCGGCCTCGAGCCCCAGATCCAGACCGCGGTTGGAGACGCCTACCACGTGCTGAAGGAGCTCGGGGGCGGTGGGATGAGCCGCGTCTTCCTCGCCGAGGAGACGCGGCTCTCGCGTCAGGTGGTGATCAAGGTGTTGCCGCCGGAGATGGGAGCCGGGGTCAATGCCGAGCGCTTCGAGCGGGAGATCCGGCTCGCGGCCCGGCTGCAGCATCCACACATCGTCCCCCTGCTCACCGCCGGCGCCTCCGGCGATCTCCTCTACTACATCATGCCGTTCATCGCCGGGGAATCGCTCAGGGCGAAGCTCGCGCGCGAGGGCGAGCTGCCCGTGGCTGATGCGGTCCGCATCCTCCGTGAGGTGACCGACGCGCTGGCGTACGCGCACCGGAACGGGGTGGTGCATCGGGACATCAAGCCGGAGAACGTGCTCATGTCGGAAGGGCACGCCGTGGTCACCGACTTCGGCGTGGCGAAGGCGGTGAGCGCCTCCAGCGGGGGCTCGACGCTCACCTCCCTCGGCCTGGCGCTCGGGACACCGGCGTACATGGCGCCGGAGCAGGCCGCCGCCGACCCCCACGTGGACCACCGCGCCGACCTGTATGCGGTCGGCGTGCTCGCCTATGAGATGCTCTGCGGGCGCACGCCGTTCATGGCCCCGACCCCGCAGGCGATGCTGGCGGCGCACATCACCCAGGCGGCGGAGCCCGTCCTTCAGCACCGACGCACCGTGCCGCCCGCGCTCAGCGCGGCGGTGATGCGCTGCCTCGAAAAACGCGCCGCCGACCGATGGCAGAGCGCGGGGGAACTCGCGGCCCAGTTCGAGGCCGTGGCGACGCCGAGCGGTAGTCACACGCCGACGGGGGCCGGGCCGGCGGTCTCGACCGCGACCGAGACCGCGATCCGGCAGGGACATCCCGGCCGGGTCGCCGCGCTTTTCGTCGCCGGCTCCGCGCTGGTGCTCGCGGCGGTGTATCTGCTGGTGCACCGGCTGGGGTTGCCGTATTGGGTCCTGTACGGCGCCGGGATGCTCCTGCTCCTGGGGCTGCCGATCATGCTGATGGCGGGCATCCAGGAGCGTCGCCGCGCACAGGCGCGGACCACCGGCCTCACCATGCCTACTCCGGTGGGGTTGGCGCCTTGGGTCAGCTGGCGGCGCGCCCTCATCGGAGGAGGGCTCGCCTTTGCTGCTCTCGGCGTAGTCGCCGCTGGGTACACCGCGATGCGGCTTCTCGGCATCGGCCCGGTCGGTACCCTGGTGGCTTCCGGCGTGCTCGAGGAGCGGGAGCCGCTGATCTTGGCCGACTTCGAGAATCGGTCACCGGATTCCACGCTGGGGCAGTCGCTCACCGAGGCCTTCCGGGTGGACCTGTCGCAATCACCCACTCTCCGCCTCGTCGACCCCCAGGCCGTTGCCGACGCCCTGCGCCGGATGGAACGCCCAGCCGCCGTCACCCTATCCCCGTCCTTGGCGCGGGAGATTGCCGAGCGTCAGGGAGTCAAGGCGGTCGTCGCCGGCCAGATCGATCCGGTGGGCCGCGGCTACGTGCTGTCAGCCAGTCTGCTCGGCGCCGCCGACGGCCGGGTGCTGGCGGCGGTCAGGGAGTCCGCCGACGACCAGGACGCGCTGCTTCCGGCCATAGATCGCCTCTCCAAGAAGCTGCGCGAGCGGATCGGCGAGTCGCTCACCACGATTCGCGCCAATTCCGCGCTCGCGCAGGTCACCACCGGATCGCTCGAAGCGCTTCAGAAGTACACCGCTGCACTCCGCCTGGAGGAGAACGATCGTGCCGAGGAGGCGATCCCGCTGCTCGAGGATGCGGTTGCGCTCGACAGTGGCTTCGCGATGGCCTGGCGCAAGCTCGCCGTGGTCCTGGGCAACACCAATCGCTCCGAAACCCAGCAGGCGGCTGCCGCCACCCAGGCCTACCGCCATCGCGACCGGCTTCCCGCCCTGGAGCGCGAGCTCGCGGTCGGCTATTACCACTATTTCGTGGAAGACGATCCCGCGAAGGTGATCGCCGCCTACCGGGCCGTGCTCACCATCGACCCGGACAATCTGGTCGCGCTCAACAATCTGTCGATTCCCTTGATGGACCAGCGGCGGTACGCGGAGGCCGAGAGCCTGGTCAGTCGTGCCTCGCGCCTGGGCCGGGGGTCATCGTTTTTCCTGAACACGGTCCGCGCCCAGGTCGCCCAGGGTCATCTCGTCGAAGCGCAGGAGACCGCCGACCGATACAGTGCGAGCGCGCCG
>CAYPAE010000018.1:0-8648 GCA_964408595.1 uncultured Gemmatimonadaceae bacterium
CGTGGACACCCCCGGCTCCTGCATGGTCACACCGTACACGGCGTCGGTGGCCTGCATGGTCCGCGGATTGTGGGTGATGACCAGGAACTGCGTGCCGCTCTTGAACTCGTCGAGGAGCCGGGTGAACCGGCCCACGTTGGCGTCGTCGAGCGGGGCGTCCACCTCGTCCATGAGGCAGAACGGGCTCGGCTTGGTGAGATAGATGCTGAAGAGCAGCGAGACGGCGACCAGCGTCCGCTCCCCGGATGAGAGCAGGTGGATGCGCTGGGTGCGCTTGCCCCGCGGGGCGGCGTGGATGTCGATCTCGCTCTCGAGCGGGTCGTCGGGATTGGCCAGGCGAAGCTCGCACTCGCCGCCGCCGAAGAGCGTCTGGAAGACGCGGAGGAAATTGCCCTGAACCGCCGTGAAGGTCTCGAGAAACATGTGGCGGGCCGTCCCGTCGATCTCCCGGATCGCCTGAATCAGCGACTGGCGCGCCCCGACCAGGTCGTCGCGCTGCTCGGTGAGGAACTGGAGCCGCTTCACCTCTTCGGCGTGTTCCTCGACCGCGAGGGCGTTCACCGGGCCGATCACCTCGAGCGCCTCGTTGATGCGCGCCGACTCCGCTTGCAGGGTCTCGAGATCGAGGTCGAGCAGCGGGGCGCCCTCCAGGAGTTGGTCGAAGGCGCGGTGCCATTCGGCCTCGACCCGCTCCACGATGCCCCGACGGGTGCCGGCGGCCTCGGTGAGCCGGACCTGGAGAACGTGGCTCTCCTCGTTGCCCGATTCCAAGGTCGCCCGCGACTCGACCACCTCCCGCTCCGCCGCGGCGAGGGCGGCCTCGGCCTGCGCCAGCGCCGCCTCCGCGTCGGCGCTGGCGCTCTCGAGCCGGTGGAGCGCGACCTCGCGCTCGGCCCGGGCCTCACGCCACTCGCCCAGCTGGCGAACGAGCCTCCCTTCGTCGGCGTCGAGCTGGGCCAGCTCGCCCGCGAGCGCCTGTCCCCCCGTCGCCGCCACCGAACGCATCGCCGCCGCGCGCGCCAGTCGCTCTTCGGCCGATCGCAGCCCGCCGGCGACGTGCGCCTCCTGGACCTGCCAATGAACCCGCTGCTCCCGGGCCGTCTCCTGCTCGCTCTCGAACTCCGCCAGGCGAGCCCGGGCGGATCCCAGATCCTGGTCGAGCCGCCCCCGCGCCAGATCTCCTTGGACCAGCTCGGTGTCGATCTCCGTCATCCGTTGCTCTGAACGGGCAAGGCGCTCGGTGAGGCGGGCGAGCTGCGACTCCGAGTCGGCGGACTCGCGCGTGAGGTTGCCGGCCAGTCGCGCCCCGTCCTCGCGTCCGGCGACCGCCTGGCGCTCGGCCTCGCGGGCCTGCTCGGCGGCCGACATGGCCGCGGCGAGAGAGCCCTCCCGCTCGGCGAGGCTGGCAACGGTCTCCTGCAGCGCGGCTTCCGCCGCCGCCACCGAGCCTCCCGCCCGCTCGACCTCCTGCACCAGGGAAGCGAGCTCGGCCCGGCGACGGAGTGGGCCGGAGGGAGCCCCGGCGCCGCTCAGGAAGATCGCGCCACTCGCCCGGCGGACGACGCGCCCCGACCGGTCGAGCACCTCGGACCCGGCGAGCGCGGCTCGTACCCAGCCGGCGGCGGGACCTTCCGCCCGTAAGCGGTCGTCCAGCGGCAGAGCACCTGCGGCGGTCTGCGGCCCGGGGTCGAGCGGAAGCAGGACCAGGGCCCCGGGCTGGTGCTTGGCGTGCCACGCCTGTACCGCTCGAACGGTCTCGGCGTCGCGCACGAGCACGGCGTGCATCCAGTCGCCGAGCAGCCGCTCGGCGAGCTCGGCGTCCTCGCGGCCGGTGCTCACGTAGTCGCTGAGCGGTCCCAGCACGCCGCCGTCGAACTGATCCCGTGCCCCCAGCAGCGCGGCCGCCGCCGGTGCCAGGCCGACCCGGTCCCGCTCCAGCTCCTCGAGCGCATTCCGGCGCGCGGTCATCTGCGCGAGTGCCTCCTCGGCCTGGCGGCGGTCGGCGCGGTGCATGGCCTCTCGTTCCCGGGCTTCCGCCACCAGATGGCGGGCGTGCTCGGCCTCGGCTGCGGCACGCTTGGCCTCGTGGCTCAGGAACCCGGCGCGCTCGATGGCTTGATCGCGCCGGCGCTCGGCGCTGGAGAGCTCGATCTGGAGGCTGGCCCGATGCGAGGCGGCCTGGGTGACCCGCTCGCGGAGGGAGGCGAGCTCCCCTTCCAGCGCCACCCGCTCGCCCTCGAGGGACCGGAGGGTCTGGGCCTGCTGCTGCAAATCCTGCTCCCGCTGGCGCACCTCGTCGCGCTGCTCGGTCAGCCGGCGGCGTACCTCCGCTTCGGCGCTTGCCCGTCCCGCCAGCTCCGCCCTGATCCGCTCGTGCTCCCCGCCGGCGGCGCCCCGGTCCGCGGTGGCCGCCTCCTGCTGCACCGCGGCTTGCTGCGCCCGCAGCTGCGCTTGCGACCGTTCCTCTTCCGCGCGGGCTCTGCGGGTATGCGCGTTGGCGATCCGCTCGGCCGCGAGGGCCAGATCACCATCCAGCTTACCGAGCTCGACCCGCACGCTCGCCAGGCGCCGCGCGATCTCGGTGCGCTGGCCCTCGGCGGCCGAGCGGGACCGGGAGACTTCCTCGCGCCGGTGCTCGGCGTCGCTCACCCGGGTCCGCGCGCCGGGAAGGAGCCGGGTCAGCTCCGCGAAGCGCGTCTCCATCCCGGCGACATCCTCGCTCAGGCGCTCGAGCAGCCTTCGGGCGAGGGTGATCTGTACGGCGAACCGCTCCTCCGTCAGCTTGGCGTGGCGCTCGGCCTTGCCGCGCTGGCGGGCGAGGCTCCGAATCTGGGACTGGACCTCCGCGATGAGGTCCTCCACCCGCTGGAGGTCCACCGCCGTCTCTTCCAGCCGCCGCTCGGTGCTGTGCTTCCGGTCGCGATAGAGCCCGATACCGGCCGCCTCCTCGAAGAGCGACCGGCGCTCGTCGGCGCGGTCGGAGAGGAGGAGGTCGATCATCTTCGCTTCGATCACCACGCCGGCGTCGCTTCCCAGGCCGGTGCCGCGGAGCAGGTCCTGGATGTCGCGGAGCCGGACCGGCGAGCCGTTGAGCAGATAGTCGCTCTGCCCCGACCGCGAGAGTCGCCGGGTGACGACCACCTCGCGGTACGCGATCGGGAGATCGCCGTCGCTGTTGTCGAGGAAGAGGGAGACCTCGGTGACGTTCACCGGCCGGCGGGCCGCCGAGCCCTGGAAGATCACGTCCTCCATCTTCCCGCCGCGGAGGAGCCGGGCCGACTGCTCGCCCAGCACCCAGCGCACGGCATCGGAGACGTTGGACTTGCCGCAGCCGTTGGGGCCCACGATGGCGGTCACGCCTTCCTCGAAGGTGAGCGTGACGGTGTCGGCGAAGGACTTGAAGCCGGAGAGCTCCAGCTTGGTGAGCTTCATGGGCGATGTCCTAGGGAGAATCCTGCGTCGTCACCACGAAAGACGGCATGCCGATCCCCCGACCCGTCTCTTCCGCCTGCTCGCGGGTGGCGTAGGGACCGAGCACGACGCGATACGCTTCGTCGCTCCGCGCCGGCTTGAGGACCGCCGCGGGAAGTCCGGCGGCCCGCAGCTTCTGGGAGAGCTCTTCCGCCCAGACCGGGTTCTGCGAGCTGCTCACCTGGAGGTACACCGACGCGGCCTTTCCTGCGGAGTCGGCCGCCGCGGCGAGCGCCGCCGAGTCGGCGGTGACCGGCACGCCTTCTTCCTGCGGCGGATGCCAGGTGAGAGGCAGCCAGGTGTCGCCCGCCCCGCCTTTGACGTTCCCTCGTTCCGGGAAGCCCTCGCCGCCCAGGTCCACCGCCACGACGTCCTTGCCCCGGCGCGTCAGCAGCGTGTTGGGCGACACTGCGGCCGGGAGATCGTCGTCCCACTCGACGTCCACGGTGCCGACGAAGCCGCCCTTGCCCACGTCCACCACCCACGCCGAGTCACCAGACGCGGGGCGCACCAGCACCCACTGGCCGAAGAGATCGCCACTGAGCCCGACGGCCGGGCCAGGCAGCTCGATCTCCTGAAGCTCCTGGCCGCTCACCCGGTCGAGGACCAGCAAGCCATCCGAGGCGCGGGCCACGTAGATCCGGTGACCGGAAGGCGAGAACATGACCGCCTTCGCTCCGCCGGAGACCGGGATCGAGATACGGTCGCGGCCACCGTGGCTGTCGCCTTCGGTCTGGTAGATCACGACCGCGCTGTCGGCGGCGATCGCGACGAGATCGCCCCAGAAGGTCAGCGCCTGCTGGCCATTCGGCACTTCGAATGACGCCGGGGGCCGGTCGGAGCCGAGCACCTCCAGCTTGGGCTGCTCCCCTCCGAGGCGGGCGACCAGCATTCCACCCATCGTGCCGTGCAGCTCGCGCGGCGAGCCCTGGAGCTTGGAGCGGAAGCGGACCGGCGTCCGGCGCACCAGCTGGGTGACGGTGCTCGCGGTGTCCACCGCATACAGGGCTCCGTCGGGACCGACGGTGGCGTGGCGCACCTGCTCGAGCGACGGACGCACGCGGCGCGTCTCCAGGTCGAGGGCGACCACGTTCCGCTTCTTGTCGAGCAGGAAAACGAATCCCTGCTCGGGGTCGGCTCCGACGGTGCGCTGCAGCGGGGGAAGCTTGTCCTCCAGCTTCCACGCCGACGGCTCAAGGCTGGGCACACGATAGAGCCGTGCGGTGCCACCCTCACGCGGGACGCGGAGGACGGTGGTGAGCGCGGGCCCCCGGCCGACAGCCGGCAGGTTCCCGGCCGCGAGATCCGGCTCGCCCCCACATCCGACCAGCGAAACGGCCAGGGCGGCGGCGGCGATCGCGTGGGTGAGTTTCACGATGGAAACATAGTGGGCAGCGGGGCGGTGGGGCAGCGGGGCGGTCGGCTGGGAGGGCTGAACGGCACGGCGCGTCGCCGGCCGATTCCTCGCTCCGCTCGGGATGACAGCGAAGCGGCGCCTCGCCCTTCCGCCCCGCTGCCCCGCCTCTAGAACGTCGGCCCGAGGCTGAACGTCCAGAGACCTCCGACCCGCGGGCGCTCCTGCGGAATCGAGTAGTCCAGACGCGCCACCGCGAAGCCGAAGAGGTTGGCCCGCACGGAGACGCCCAGCGTACGGAGCGGGGTGCGCACCCGGACCGGATCGTCGCCCGCGCGGCGCTGCCAGCGGATGGTGCTCTGGTTGTCCCAAGCGAGACCGATGTCGTAGAAGATCGCGCCCTCGAGCGGGGGGAACGCCGCCGGTATGCCGAACGACGGGTTGAGGATCGGGAAGCGAAGCTCCAGCGACGCCACGCCGATCTGGGTGCCCACCAGGCGGTCCAGCTCGGAGCAACCGGTCTCGGAGCCGGGATCGTCGGCGTTGAGGCATTCGTTGCGCCGGTACGAGCCGGAGGTGTTGCCGCGGATGAGGTCGGTGCTGCCGGCGTAGATCCGGAACTCCCGGGCATCGCGCCCGATCCTTCCGAAGTAGAGCAGGCGGCTGGCGAACACGATCGGCCCGATGATCCGGTCGTAGCGGCGGTAGTCGGCGGTGACCTGGGAGAAGCTCCAGTCACCCACCGTCCGGGCCAGCTCGAAGCGGTAGCGCTGGCCGTAGAACGGTCCGACGTAGCCGAAGAGCGAGTTGTCGAACACCAGCGCGGCGGACGGCTGCGCGTACGTCACGCCCGGGAGATTGTCGGTTTCGAGAAACGGGTCATCGGTCGCGAAGCCGGTCGCCGGGTTGTAGGGCTCGTTGATCTTGAGGATGGCGTCGTCCACGTTGGCGAACCGCATCCCCGCCTCGATCCGCTGGAACCGGCTGAGCGGATAGTACGCCGAGCCGAACGCCGAGCGCACCACCAGCCGGCGGATGTTGGTGACGAAGATGTTCTCCGAGGCGCTCCGGCCGGGCAGGATCTGGCTCGGCTCCAGGAAGTAGTAGGGGTCCTGGGAGAGTCCCACCGCCCAGTTGATCCGGCGGCTCAGGTTGGCGTATGCCGCGAGGACCTGGGCCTCGCTGATCCGTCCGTTCACGTACCCGGCGAAGATCAGCTGCTGGTTGCCCAGGATGTCGCTCAGGGAGATCGCCGAGCCGCCGAAGAAGCCGCGCCCGAAGTTGTCGCGCGCGTAGCCGATGGACGGCCGGGCGACGTAGTCGGGGGTGAACTTGGTCCGGTACGGCTTGAGGGTGAACTCGCTCGTGTCGGGCAAGCTGAAGTTGGCCGAGTCGAGCAGGGCGACGATCGAGAGCGGCTCCACCGGACGGGTGGTGTCGCCCGAGCGCACGACCTCGTTGGAGGAGCGGAAGCCCGACGGCGTGCGGTAGATCGAGCCGCCCTCGCCGACCTGCGGCCGCACCTCCTCCTTGACCTGGAGCGAGCGCGCGGTATCGAGCGGCGGGGTGACCGCACGGGCCAGGATGCCGACACTGTCCTGCGCCTGCTCCCGGTACGGCTGCCGCTTCAGCCCGCGCGGATTGGTGATGCTGTAGACGTCGTATTTGCCGGTCTCGAAGTAAACGAAGGCGAGGCGGTCTGACTCGCGAGCCCAGGAGAGCACCGGCGAGAGCGGGGTGATGCCTTGGGCTCCGGTGTAGAAGTCGGTGAGCTGGAAGACGTCGTTCGCGTCGAGATCGTACAGGAAGACGTTGCTCACGCCGTTCCGGTCGGACACGAACGCCAGGGAGTGGCCGTCCGGGCTCCACTGGGGGCTCACGTTCTTCCCGTTGTCCATGCGGTCGAGCACGCGCACCGAGCCGGTGGCGAGGTCGTAGAGCGCGATGCGGTAGTTGCCGAAGGCCAGTGTCCGGAAGTCGGTCTCCGGCCCGCGGTCGGTGGCGAAGGCGATGCTGCCCCCGTCGGGCGACCACACCGGATGGAGATCCGCGTACTTGTCCTGGGTGAGCCGGCGCAGCCCGCTCCCGTCGCGGTTCACGACGTAGAGATCGCTGAGCCCGCCCTCGTAGCCGGTGAAGACGAGCTGCTTGCCGTCGGGGCTCCACGACGGCGTGGTGATCCCGCTCAGGGTGAGCTCGATCCGTTTCACCTCTTTGTTCCGGTCCACGTCCACCAGGAGGATGTCGTCCCGCGGACCCCGCTTGGCGGCGAAGGCCAGGAACTTCCCGTCCGGCGACCAGTTTGCCTGCGAGTTGATGAACCGGTACGTCTCGTAGTTGCTGCTGATCCCCGACTTCAGAATCCGCCGCTTGACCTCACCGGTGACCCCGTCGGCGAGGTACATGTCCACCGAGTAGAAGTCCTTCTCGCTGAAGTACGCGACCCGGGAGCCGTCGGGCGAGAGGGAGGGGGCCAGGTGATAGATGCCGTCCGACCGCTTCTCGGTCAGCAGCTCGTCGGCCACCGCGCGGGCGCGGGCCCGCGCGCCGATCTCCGGCAGGTATCGCTTCTGCACCGCGTCGCGCCACTGCTCGGAGAGCTGGTCGAGGGTGAGACCGATGGTGCGCCGGAAGGCGGGCTCGACCCCGCCCGCGAGCGTGGCCTTGAGAATCGCGCCGACGGCCTCGTCGCCCCAGCGCTCGGCGACGTAGGACCACAGCGCGTGGCCGAAGCGGTAGGGGAAATACTCGTAGGGATCCACCGTCATCTGCTCGATGGTGGGCAGCTTCCCCTCCAGCGAGGCGTCGCGGAGCCACATCGCGGTCTCCGCGTTGATCGGGCCGAGGGACAGGTACTCGGCCATCCCCTCCGCGAACCAGAGCGACGGGGCGATCGCGACCAGGGTCGCGAAGCCCGCCCCGGCCCGCCCACGGGACCAGACGTCGTACTGGAACTGGTGCACCATCTCGTGCATCAGCACGTGCTCGAAGTCCGAGTACGAGCCGGTGAACGGCATCACCGCCCGGTTCCGGGCGAAGTCGGTCACGCCGCCGGTGCCCTCGCCGCCCACCTGCGTCGCGTTGGTCTGCATGAAGTCCGAGTGCGACGCGTAGAGGATGATCGGCTTTCGCTCCCGGAACTCGTGGTTCAGCACCTTGGAGAGCCGGGCGTAAGAGCGCTCCGCCATCCGGGCCGCATCCATCGCCGCGACCCGCTCGCGCTCGTAGAAGTAGACGTCGAAATGCTCGGTCTGGATGACCTTGAAATCGAAGTTGGTGTACTGGACCTTGTTCCGGCCGAAATACTGGGCGGAGAGCAGGCCAGGGAGGCCGAGCAGCAGGAGGAACAGCGCCGGAGCGGTGCGTCGAAGCATGGCGACCTCAGCTAGGTGGAGCTGATCAACAGCTCCGGTGCATCATCCCAGAGCCGCTCGAGCTGGTAGAAGGAGCGGGTCTCGGGGTGGAAGAGGTGGATCACGAAGTCCACGAAATCGAGGAGTACCCACCGCCCGCCCTTGAGCCCTTCGACGTGATGGGTGCGGTGTCCCCGGCGGTCGAGCTTCTCGATGACCGACTCCGCGATGCCGCGGACGTGGGCGTCGGAGGTGCCGGACGCGATCACGAAATAGTCGGTAGCGTCAGTGAGTCCCCGCAAATCGAGTACCACGAGCTCGTTCGCTCTCAGATCCTGGATGGCGTCCACTGCGAGGCGAAGCGCCTCGGGTGTATTGCTCATCCCTCGGTTCCCGCGTCCCCGCCGCCGGCGGGGCCGTCCTCGACCTGGTAGAAAATTGCCCAGGCCCCGGCCCCCACATGGGTGGCG
>CAYPAE010000018.1:8748-12454 GCA_964408595.1 uncultured Gemmatimonadaceae bacterium
GCCGTCCTCGACCTGGTAGAAAATTGCCCAGGCCCCGGCCCCCACATGGGTGGCGAGCACGCCGGTGGCCAGCATGACGAAGCACTCCCTCGGCTGGTAGGCCGCCACCAGAGCGTTTCGAACCCGCTCGGCCATCTCCGGGGCCTCGGCGTGCGCCACACCGAATCGTACCACCTTGGGGCGCGGGGTGAGGCGCTTCTCCAGCAGCGCCAACACCCGGGGGACCACATTGTCCTTGCCGCGGACCCGGTCAACTGGAATGACTCGCCCCGAGGAATCCAGTGACAGGATCGGCTTTACGTCCAGCATGCCGGCCAGCCACGCCTTCCCGCGCGAGACCCGGCCGGAGCGGAGCAAGTTGTCGTACCGGTCCACCGTGAGCAGCATCCCGGCCTGCCCGCGCACCCGCTCGAGCTCCCGGGCGATGTCGGCCGCGCGCCACCCCGATCCGGCGAGCTCCGCCCCCCTCAGCGCCAGCATGCCGAGCCCGAGCGAGGCCGAGCGGCTGTCCACCAGATGGACACCGCTGATCCCCGCGGCTTTCACCGCCGCCTGGGCCGAGGCGAAGGTGCCGGACAGGGCGGCGGAGAGGAGGACGGCGACCACCTCGTTCGCCTCCGCGCGGGCGTCGCGCAGCACCCGAACGAAGTCCGCGGGCGTGGGCTGAGACGTGGTCGGCAGCTCCCGCGCGCCGCGCAGCCGGCGGTAGAACTCCTCGGGCTTGAGCTCGACGCGATCACGGAAGGTCTCGTCGCCGAAGACGACCTGCAGCGGGACCAGGGCGATGTGGTGCCGGTCGAGTACCGGGTCGGCGAGGTCGGCCGAGGTGTCCGTCACGACCGCCACCGCGCGGCGCTCGGCGTGCGCGAGGCGGCGGTGCTGGGCCCGCATGTCGTCGGCCTTGGTGGTCTCGACCCGGCCCCAGCGTGCCGCATAGGTAAAGACGGCTTCGGGGCTGTCGGTGTGCACATGGATCTTGAGTATGTCGCCGGTTGCCACCACCACGACCGAGCCCCCGAACGCATGCATCGCCGTCCGGACCTCGTTGGCCGGCGGGAGCTGCTCGCCGCGGACCAGGACCTCGGTGCAGAACTGAAAGTCCCGCTCGGCCGCGACCTCCACCAGCGCGGCCGGGACGTCGGCCGGGCCCAGGTCGGCGTCGGTGACGGCGAGGATCGGGTCACCTTCGATGTAGCGGACCACGCCCTCCAGCATCCTCACGAATCCCATGCCGCCCGCATCCACGACACCCGCCTCACGGAGGACCGCCATGAGCTCCGGCGTCCGCGCGAGCGCCGCCTCGCCCTCCTCGAGGAGGCGGTGCATGAACTCGGCGATGTCGGGCGAGTCGGCCGCCGCGCGCTCGGCCGCCGCGGCCGCCTCGCGGGCGACGGTCAGAATCGTCCCCTCGCGCGGGTCGTCGAGCGAGGCGTAGAGCTGGTCCGAGCCGGTCCGCACCGCCGAGGCGATGTTGCCGGCGGACGCCGTGCCCCGGTCGCCGAGCGACTCGCTGAAGCCGAGGAGAAAGTGCGCCAGCATCATGCCCGAGTTGCCCCGGGCACCCAACACCGCGGCGCGCGCCATAGTGCGCGCGGTCTCCGGAAGCGACGCGTCGCCCAGCGCCCGGAGAGCGTCGGCGATGGTGCGGAGCGTCAGGCTGAAGTTGGTGCCGGTGTCTCCGTCGGGGACCGGAAAGACGTTGATCCGATTGATCTCGTCACGACTGGCGGCCACCCAGTCGGCGGCCGCGAAGACCGATCGCGCCAGCCGGGGACCGTCGACGTACGCGATCCCGACGCTCATGGGCGCCGGATCACTCCGCGACGACCGAGACGCGCACCTCTGCGTGGACCTCGGGGTGCAGGCGGACCGTCACGAGGTGCTCGCCCAGCGACTTGATCGGATGCTCCAGCTCGATCCGCCGCCGGTCCACCGTGTGACCCTGGCGCCCGAGCGCGTCGGCCACGTCCTGGGCGGTGACCGAGCCGAAGAGCTTGCCCTCCTCCCCCGCCTTGCCGGGAATCGTGAGGCTCACGGCGGCGAGCTTGGCCGCAGCCTTTTCGGCCTCGGTCTTCTCGGCGGTGTTCCGGGCGCCCCGCGCCTTGGTCTCGGCGGCGATCCGCTTCTTGTTGCCCTCCGTGGCCTCGTACGCCAGCCCGTGGGGCAGCAGATAGTTGCGGGCGTAGCCCGGCTTCACGCGGACCATCTCCCCGGCCTTGCCGAGGGTCTTGATGTCTTCCCGCAGGATCACTTCGATCATCGGTCGTACCCTCCGGTGGCCGGCGTCATCCGACGCCGGAAATCTAGCCATGTGTCGGCGAGGCCGACCATCGTCAGCCCGCACACCACGAACGGCAGCAGGACCAGGGTTACCAGCGTCAGGGCCGTCAGGACGGACCTAGGGGTGCGCGACGTTCCGGCGACGAACACCGCCAGCCCACGGGTGGCGTAAAGCGCGCTCCAGACGAGGAGGACGTTCGCCCCGACCAGGCGGACCGACCCGGGCTCGGGCACCAGCGCCAACCCCAGTCCGATCACCCAACCCCAGACCAGCTGGTCGCTGAACCCGAAGGCGGAGAACGGGGCAGGGGGTGCGCCGACCGGCCGGTCGGCGATCCGGTGATACCACGCCCAGGCCAGCCGGAGCCCCGCGATGGCCGAGAGTGCGAGCAGAGCGGGGTACAGGATGGACACCGTGTCCGCCATCGCGGACATCTGAGTGGACATTTCGGACGACCCGGCGATCTCCGTCCAACGGCCCCGCATTCCCCTTTGGAACGTGGCCAGCTCGACCTCCACTGCCGCGCGCAACGCGCTCCACTCGAGCCCGAGGCCGTACATCCAGATCACGAGCCCCAGGGCCGCGCCCCCCGTTGCGGCCAGCGCCTGGGACACCCGGTTGGACGGCCGCCACAGGGTCAGGGCCAGGAAGCTCCCGGAGACGAGGACCGCCGCGGCCCGGGCGAACTGGGCGCCGAGCCCTCCGGCCTGCAGGAGCCAGAGGGCCGACCACGCCAGCGCACCTGCCAGCCACAGCCATTCGCGAATCGTGGCGGGGCGGGAGACGATGAGCAACGCGGCGAGGGGCCCGAACAGGAACATCGGGGGGGCGAGCAGGAGGAACCCGGCCAGGGCCAGGACCTGGCCCCAACGTCCGCCCGCCGGTCCGCCCAACCGCCTTGGAGTACTCAGCCCGTGAAGCCCTTGATGTAGGGCAGCAACGCCAACTGGCGGGCGCGCTTGATCGCGGTGCTGAGCTGGCGCTGGTGTCTGGCGCAGGTGCCCGACAGCCGGCTGGGGAGGATCTTCCCCCGCTCGGTCAGGAACCGGGACAGCGTACGCTCGTCCTTGTAGTCCACCACCCGCACCCCCGATTCGCAGATGGCGCAGGTCTTCTGGGGCCGCCTCATTCGTCGTCCTCCTCATCGCTCTTGCCGGCGGTGACCGGTACCGGCTGAGCGCCCTCGTTCACCACGACCAGGAAGCGGAGCACGCCCTCGTCGAGCTTGATCGCGCGCTCGAATTCGGGCAACGCCGTGGCATCGGCGTCGAACTTGGCGACGACGTAGTAGCCGGTCTCGTGCTTCTTGATGGGATAGGCGAAGGTGCGCTTGCCCCAGTGACTGACCTGGGGGGCCTCGACGCCCGGCTGCTGGATGAGGGTGTGGAAGCGCGCGAGGCGCTCGTTGATGGCCGCCTCTTCGAG
>CAYPAE010000019.1:0-4990 GCA_964408595.1 uncultured Gemmatimonadaceae bacterium
CGGGGGGGGGGGGGGCGGCGCCCGCGGGCCCCCGCCGCCCGCCCCCCCGGCCGCCCCGCCCCCCCCCCCGACCCCCCCGCCCCCCCCCCCCGCCGCCCCGCCGCCCCGCTGAAGATCACTTCCGCCCCCCCCAGCTCGATCTGCTGGGCGAGGTACCGCCGGCGTAGCTCATCCAAGAGATCGCTCCACGGCGTCGAGGATCGCCTCCGCCACGTCGCGCTTCGATTGCAGCGGGAGGATTTGCGGCGTGCCGTCACGCCCGATCACCGCGACACGGTTGGTGTCGTGCTCGAACCCGGCGCCCGGCTCGAGCGCGTCGTTCACGACGATGAAATCCAAGTCCTTGCGCTCCAGCTTCGCCCGGCCCTTCGCCAGCGCGTCTCCGGTCTCCAGCGCGAAGCCGACCATGATGCTTCCCACCTTCCTGAGCTCGCGCGTCCCGCTCAGGATGTCCTCGGTCGGCTCCATCGGCACCGCGAGCGCGCCGTCGATCCGGGACCGCTTGCTCGTGCTGGGGTCGCTGGGACGGAAATCGGCCGGCGCTGCGGCCATCACCAGCACGTCCGCCGCGGGCAGCTCGCTCCGCACCGCCGCCGCCAGGTCGCTGGTGCTCTCCACCCGGCGCAGGATGACGCCGTGCGGAGGCGCGAGCGTGACGGGGCCCGAGATGAGCACCACCTCGGCCCCCCGCTCCCACGCGACCTCGGCGACCCGGTAGCCCATCTTGCCGCTCGACCGGTTGCTCACCACCCGCACCGGGTCGATGGACTCGCGCGTCGGACCCGCGGTGACCACCACGCGGCGGCCGGCGAGCTTCCCCCCTCCGCGCAGAAGGCGGGCGGCGTGTGCCAGGATCGTCTCCGGCTCGCTCATGCGTCCGGGCCGCTCCGATGGTCCCTCGGCGAGCGCGCCGATCTCCGGTCCCACGAGCACCACGCCCCGCGCGCGGAGCCGCTCCAGGTTGGATTGGGTCTCGGGTCGGGCGTACATCTCATCGTTCATGGCGGGCGCGACGAGCACCGGAGCGGTGCGCGCGAGGAGCAGGGTGGTGAGGACGTCGTCCGCCAGCCCCTGCGCCATGCGGGCGATGAGGTGGGCGGTGGCCGGCGCCACCACGATGAGATCGGCGTCCTGCGGCAGCCGCACGTGAGCGAGCGCCCGGCCTGGCTCCCACAGGGAGGTCAGCACCGGGCGCCCGGTGAGCGATTCGAACGTGACGGGCCCGACGAACTCGGCGGCGCTCCGGGTGAGCACGACGTCCACCCGGGCCCCCGCCTCTGTCAGGCGCCGGGCGAGAAGGCAGCTCTTGTAGCACGCGATCCCGCCCGACACGCCGAGGACGACGCGGCGGCCGGCCCACATCTCAGGCCTCGGAGCGGCGGCGGCGGACCAGCTTGTAGTTGAGCTCGCCGTCGGTCAGCGACTGGAGTGCCTTGGTGGTGAGCTTCTCCCCCTGATGCGCCAGCTGATCCTTGGGGAACTCGTTCAGGTACCGGGCGAACTTCGCCGCGACCAGAACGCCGAGATACTTGTTCCCGGCCTGCTTGGCGACCTCGGCGGGTGTGGTGATGCGCATGAACGCGTGCTCCTTGGCGATGCGGGGTGACTAAATCTTCTCGGCCGCGGTGACGACGTCCTTCCGCAGGCGCGCGATGAACTTCGGTAGGTCGTCCTGCCGGGGCACCCGGCGCGCCTCCGCGTCGAGGATGGCGGCTACCTGAGCCACCGCGACCACCAGGTCCTGATTGACCAGCGCGTAGTCGTACTCGGCGACCGCGGTCAGCTCGTCGGCCGCTCGGGTGATCCGCTCACGGACCACCTCGGGCGGCTCGGTGTTCCGGCCCTTCAGGCGGCCGATGAGCACCTCGGCCGACGGCGGGAGGACGAAGACATGGAGCGAGTTCGGAAAGCTCGCCCGGATCTGCCGGGCGCCCTCGATCTCGATGTCCAGCACCGCGTGCCGCCCCGCGGCAAAGATCCGCTCGATCTCGCTGCGCAGGGTTCCGTAGAAATGGCCGCCGTAGGTCGCCGACTCCAGGAACTCGCCGGCATCGCGGCGCCGGATGAACTCCTCGCGAGCGAGGAAGTAGTAGTCTACTCCGTCGCGCTCCCCCTCCCGCATCGGCCGCGTCGTCGCGGAGACCGAGTACCCCAGATCGTCCCGGCCCTGCAACAGATTCCGCGCGATGCTGCTCTTTCCCCCGCCCGACGGCGCGGACAACACCAGGAGGAAGGGCTTCACTCGAGATTCTCGAGCTGTTCCCGGAACTTCTCGAGCTCTCCCTTCATGGCGATGACCTCGTGCGCGATCTCCGCGTCGTTCGCCTTCGCGCCGATCGTGTTGACCTCCCGGCCGAGCTCCTGGGCCAGAAAGCCGAGCTGTTTGCCGGCCGGCTTGTCGGCCGTCAACGCGTCGCGTGACGCGGCCACGTGGGCCCGGAATCGGACCAGCTCCTCGGTGATGTCGAGCCGGTCGGCCTGAAATGCCAGCTCCTGCTCCAGCCGGGCGTCGTCCGCGGATCGGCCGTCGAGCAGGTCGGCAACCGCCGCGCGCAGCCGGTCTCGCTCTCGGACCAACCGCTCCGGCGCCCGCGCCGCGATCCGCTCGGCGGATGCTTCCAGCAGATCCAACCGGTGCCGCAGCTCGGCCGCGAGCGCCTCGCCCTCGCGTGCCCGCATCGTGCGGCATTCCGCGGCCGCGCTCGCGACTATCGGCTCGAGCTCGCTCCAGGGGACTTCGGCCGCGTCGCTCGCCGCCAGGGAGAGGACGTCAGGCTGGCGCGCCACCAGCTCCAGTGTCACCTCGCCGCCGAGGCCCAAGGCCCCCTGGAGATCGCGCAGCCGCTCGGTGACGAGGCGGGCCCGGTCGAGATCCACGGTGAAACCGGTGGCACGCGCCGGATACTCCGTCCATCTGCCGTGCACGGCCACGTGCCCGCGGTCAAACTCGCGGCGAAGCCGCTCGCGCAGCTCACCCTCGAGGGCGGTGAGCTCACCGGGCAGCTTGGTGGCCAGATTGAAGTGCCGGTGATTGACGGTCCGGATCTCGAGTCTGATCCAGCCGCCCGCCACCGCGCCTTCGGCCGCGCCGAACCCGGTCATACTGTAGGGCAGAGGACCTCCCTGGTCCCGGGAAAGCCGAGGAATTTAGCCGCGAAACCGACGCGTTGGTAGGGACTTTGGACTGGAGAGAATCAGGAGGTGTCACCCTGAACGAAGTGAAGGGGACCATGCCGGCCAGCCGCCCCTTCGCTGCGCTCAGGGTGACACATTAGCTACTAACGTGCGGTGGGATAATTGCTTACAGGTGTCACTTAAACTAATTTAAGAACTCCCACCGCACTCCGAACACGCTGCCGTACGCCGGGATCTCGAACCCCGGGACGTAGGTCGAGGCCGTCGCGCTCAGATTCCCCCGATCCCAGAAGAGCGAGAAGCTCTGCAGCTGGATCTGGAGCAGGCTGCGGAAGAACGTGGCCCCTCGGAGGCTCACCGGCGCGCCGGTACTGTCACGCCCGATGACGCCGGTTCCCCAGGTCTCCACGCTCAAGCGCAGCTTGAGGTCGAAAATGCCGCTGGGAAACTGGCGCAGGAACTTGGATCGAAGGGTGACCGCGGTCATCGAATGGGTCGGCGGAATTCCTTCCGGAATGACCTCGCGCGGGTCGCTGTACCATCCCTCCAGCGTAAGCCAGCGGAGCGGCGCCAGGCGCACGCGCGCGGTGAGCCAATCGACCTCGGGGACCTGACCGATCGAGGCGACGCGGGGGAATTCAGCGTAGCCGAACGGGCTGAACGGCGCCGTGCGCGAGAGGGCGAGTCGTACGCCGAGCCGCTCCCGCTCCCACCCGATGGCCGCCTCGTAATCCTTGAGCTCCTGCGCGGTATCGCTGGGGACCGCGGGGGCGGCCACCACCTTTCCCACCCGCGCCGAGCCGGTGTGGGAGAGCCCGCGTAGGGGTTGAAGTCCAGCGGAGAACGCGGCGTAGTCGGAGTTGCGTCCGCCGTAGTGCCGCTGGTGCACGGCCTCGGCGCTCGCCGCCACCGCGGGCGCCGGATTCCACCCTGCGGTCCCGCGGACGTCGAGCGCCGTCCACCGCGTACGATGAAAGGCGGAGGCCCCGACGGAGAAGGTCGGCGTGCGATAGGCGAGCGCGCCCCCGACCTGATTGACCTGCTGGTCGATCCCCGCGCCGTTCAAGCCGGTTCGTGCGTACAGCAGGTCGATCCGCGGCCCGACGCCTTCCTCGCGATCGCGCCAGGACGCTCTGAACTGGGCGTCGGTTCGGGTGGCGTCGAAACCGCCGCTGATGGTGTCATTGGGCAGCGGGTCGGCGATGACGAACGGCCGCCGGTTCGGTCCCGAGCGAATGAGCTGGTACTGGAAGCCGATCCGTGCCGTCGGGATGTAGTTGCCCTGGACCCAGACTTGGGTGTTCGAGTAGCTGCTGGAGGTGCCGCTGGCGGTGGGCGAGTTGAGATAGTCGCCGGCGACCGCGAACCCGATGCCGTTGGTGAAGCGTCGCTCGAGCGAGGCCTCGTAGCGCGCGAAGTCCCCATCTCCGCGGGCGATCGCGATGCGCGACCTCGGCGCGACGCGGTCGTGTCGTCGGGTGAAGAGGTAGACCCTGAGGAGGCCGGGCCACCGCTCGACCTCGATGCGGTCGAGGAAGCTGATGGCGAAGAGCGCGGGATCCACCGCGATGCTGTCCACCCCAGCGGCCACGTAGGGCAGCCCGTCGAGGTAGTACTCGGCCGAGGTGGCCCCACGGGCCTGAAAGTTCACCGGCTCCGGGCGGCCGATGAAGCCGCCGCGCCAGAGGAAGACGCCGGGGTTCTGGGTGAGGAGATCACCTACGGTCGCGGCGTGGCCCCACTCGATGGAGTCGCGGGTGAACACCGTCCGGGTGAGCGCCGGCTTGGGCCCGGGAGGCTCGAGCAGCGGCAGGACCGGGACCCGCACCCCGACCTGCTGCTGGGCTTCGAGGAA
>CAYPAE010000019.1:5090-9820 GCA_964408595.1 uncultured Gemmatimonadaceae bacterium
AACTCACTGAACAGCCGCACACCGATGCCCGTCGGGCCCTTGACCCGGGTGGCGTCCTCGCGTTCGGTGTAGGCGGTGCCCGCGATGTCGAGGTGTGCCCAGGGGAAGCCGTCCACGAACTCGCGGAGGAACCACCCCGCCGAAATGCTCCCGGCGGGGCGTCCGCCGGCGTTCTTTACGTCGGCGATGTCGGACTTGATGAGGTCGCGGTACTCGTCCCAGAGTGGGAGGGGCCAGATCCGCTCGCCCGCCCTCTCACCCGCCTGCCGCACCTCGTCCACCAGCGCGTCGTCGCTGCCCATGACCCCGGCGACCGTGTTCCCCAGCGCGACGACGATGGCGCCGGTCAGCGTGGCGATGTCGATCACGCAGGCCGGATGGTAGCGACGGGCCCAGGAGAGGGCGTCGCACAGGATCAGCCGGCCCTCGGCGTCGGTGTTGATGACCTCGATCGTCTTGCCGAGATGGCTGGTGATGACGTCGCCGGGCTTGACGGCGGTCCCCGACGGCATGTTCTCGGTGCTCGGGATGATCCCGATCACGTTGGCCGCGGGCTTCAGCCGGCCCAGCACCTCGAACGTGCCCAGGACCGCGGCGGCCCCCGACATGTCGTACTTCATGTCCTCCATGTTCTGCGCCGGCTTGATCGAGATCCCACCGGAGTCGAAGGTGACACCCTTCCCCACCAGCACGATCGGCGCGCCCTCGGCGCCCGGGTACTCCAGCACGATGAAGCGGGGTTCTTCGACGCTGCCCTGCGCCACGGCGAGGAGCGCCCCCATCTTCTCCCGGGTGATCGCCGCCTTGTCGAGCACGGTGACCCCGAAGCCGTGGCGAGCCGCCAGCTCCTCGGCGGCGCGGCCGACGTAGGTCGGAGTGCAGATGTTGCCGGGCAGCACCTGGATCCCGCGGGCGAGCGTCTGCCCGGCGCCGAGCGCGGCACCGATGCGGTGGCCGGCGGCAAAGGCGTCGTGGTCGTCGGGCGCGAGCAGGTCTACGCTCTCGAGTGCCGCCTTCCTGTCCTCCGCCGGGCGCTTCATGTCGAGGAACTGCCACGCGCCCTGCGCCAGCCCCTCGGCGATCGCCTGCCCCGCTTCGGTGGGCGTCACGCCGCCGCGCGACTCTGCCGGGAGATGGAAGGCGGCGTGCGCCACGCCGAGCCCGCGCATTCGCTTCGCCGCCACCGAGGCGGCGCGCCGGATCGCCGCCCGATTGATCTCTTCGGCCTTGCCCATGCCGACCAGCATGATCCGCCCCGCCGGTCCGGTCGGGTAGACCAGCGCGGTCTCGTCGCGTTTGCCGGTGAAGTCGCCGGCGCTGGAGAGCCGCTGCAAGGCGCCGGCGGCCGCGCGGTCGAGGTCCTCGAGCGATGCCGGCAGCGTACCCCGCGTCACGGCGATCGCCAGCATCGGCGTCTGATGGCCGGCCGGTGCGGCCCGGACGACGGCGGTCTCCAACGGCATAGGGCTCGGCGACTCGAAGGGGAGTGACATCGGGAAACGGACGGGAAGCTATACGGTCAGACGGCCCAGCGGCAACGGTTGTCGGGTCCCGGACATCGGCGGATTCACCGGCGTCCGAAAAGATTCACCACGACGGCACGAAGGACTCGAAGAGCACGAAGGAAAGCAACAAACGATGTTGTTGTTCTTCGTGGCCTTCGTGTTCTTCGTGCCTTCGTGGTGAAATAGGGACGATCTCAGTCCGCCGGCGCCGGTGCCGGCACCGGATGCACAGGCGCGTGCGGCGCCCGGCGGCTCGGTGATTTCCGTGTCATCCTGAGCGAAGCGAAGGAGGCATAGCGTCGCTTCGGCTCCTTCGCTTCGCTCAGGATGACAGCCGTTCGCTCAGGATGACACCTCTAACCCTCCGGCCGTCCTACCCGCGCGAAACCCGACCCAGCCGCTGGATCGCGGCGATCCCGGCGGCCGGACCCAGCGCCAGGACCGGGAAGGCGAGCCGCCATCCGGCGACCTCGACGAGCGCCGGAATCATCTGAATGGTGACCATGGTGAGGAGAAACCCGAGCGAGGTCTGGAGGGTGAGCGCGGTGCCCACGGCGTGAGGCGGCGAGAGCTCGGTCACCATCGCGCTGAACTGGGCCGAGTCGGCGACGACGAAGAAACCCCAGAGGAGCACCACGGGCGCCAGGATCCAGAGGCTCGCGCCGTAAAACAGCCCGATCGCGAGCGAGCAGAGGCCGCTTGCCGCCATGGCGATGGTCACGACGCGGGCGTACCCGACGCTCCGCGCGGCCCAGCCGCCCCAGATCGCTCCGAGACCGCCGGCGGCGATCGCTCCGAAGGCGAGCAGGTAGACCGCCGACGGCGGAACCGGGTCTCCCGCCGCCGCCCTGACCGCCGCGCTCGCCGCCAGGAACGCGGGGACCCAGGTCCACATGGCGTAGAGCTCCCACATGTGCCCGAGGTATCCGGCGGTCGCGAGCCGCGTCTCCCGGTGACGAACGACACTCGCGACGAGCCGCCACGAGAACGGCCTACGGGGAAACTCGAAGGGCCCGTCACGGTAGCCCACCGCGACGAGGATCGCGGAGAGCACGGCGCCCACCGAAGCGGCGAGGACGACGCTCCGCGTTCCGCTCACGTCCACCGAGCGCACCAGGTAAGGCGCCGCCTTCCCGATCGTCAGCGACCCGACGATCACGCCGATCGCGAGCCCGCGATCGGTGCGGAACCAGGTGGCGGCCATCTTCATCGCCGGCGGGTAGACGCCGGCGAGGCAGACGCCGGTGAGGAATCGGCACGCGAGCGCGGTGCGGTAGTCGCCGGCCCCCGCGAGGGCCGCGTTCGCCGCGGCGCCGAGCAGCCCGGAGACGGCGAAGTACCACCGGGAGGGAAGCAGGTCCGCGAGGTTGAGGACCGCCGCGGTAGCGGTGCCCACCACGAACCCGAGCTGCACCGTGGTGGTGAGCCACCCCGCTTCGGCCGCGCTGAGCTGCCACATGGCGCGGTACTGGCCGGAGACGGCGCTGGCCGAGAACCAGAGCGACATCCCGAGAACCTCGGCCACTGCGAGCAGGCCGAGGACGCGCCAGCGCCGCGGGTCGCTCAGCCGATCCCCTCCAGCGCCCGGGTGGCCGCCTCCCACTCCGCGAACGCCGCCTCCAGCTCCACCCGGGCCTCCTCCAGCTCGGCGCCAAGCCGGTGCGCGCGGTCGGCCCCGTCCGGGGCGAGATACATCGCCGGGTCCTCCAGCTGCGCGCGCAAGTCCGCCACTCGCCGCTCCCGCTCGCCGACCCGCTGCTCCGCCTCGGCGACGGCCCGTTCGGCGGTGCGGCGGGCCGAGTGCTGCCGCCGGCGATCGTTCTCGGGACGGCGGGTGGTCTTCCGTTCCTTCACCCGGCGCGAGGCCTCCTCCTCCGCGGCGGCGACCGCCGCGGCGTGTTCCCGCTCGGCGCTCGCCACCTCCCAATCGGCGAACCCTCCGTCGAAATCGGTGATCCGCCCCCCGTGTAGGACCCACATGCGGGTGGTGAGGGCGCGGAGCAGCGCGCGGTCGTGGCTCACCAGCAGCACGGTTCCGTCGAACTCCTCGATCGCATCCTCCAGAGCCTCGATGGACTCGACGTCGAGGTGGTTGGTGGGCTCGTCGAAGATCAGGAAGTTCGCGCCCGAGAGCATCATGATCGCGAGCGCGACCCGCGCGGTCTCTCCACCCGACAGGGACGCCGCGCGGCGCTGGACCGAGTCACCGGAGAAGCCGAACCGTCCGAGATGCCCCTGGATCGGCCCCCTGCCCCACGAAGGCCGGAGATCGGCGATGATTTCGTACAGCGTCCGGTCCTCCGGCACCTGCGCGAGATCCTGCCGGTAGTGGGCGATGCGCACCGAGTCGGGCACCCGGATCTCCCCGGCGTCCGGCTGGCGGTCGCCGACGATCGCGCGGATCAGCGTGGACTTTCCGGCGCCGTTCGGTCCGACGAAGCCGATGCGGTCACCGCGCCCCACGCGCGCCGAGAAATCCTGGAGCAGCGTCCTGCCCTCCACCTTCAGGCGAACCTCGGTGGCGACCAGGACCTGGTCGCCCCCTCGCTCGTCGGCGGTGAGACGCAGCGCCATCGCGCCATCCTCCCCGAGTGGCGGACTCAGTCGGCTCACCCGCTCCAGCCGGCGCCTGCGGCCCTTCGCCTGCGCGCTGTTCTGTCCCGCGATGTTCCGCCTGATGTAGTCCTCTTCCGCCGCCAGCACTCGCGACTGCTTGGCGAAGGCGCGCTGGTGGGTGAGCCGGCGCTCGGAGCGCTGGCGGACGAACGTCTCGTAGTCGCCGGTGTACGCCACGCCGGTGCCCGACTCGAGATGGAGCACATGATCCACCACCGCCTGGAGGAAGGCGCGGTCGTGGCTCACCACGAACACGGTCGCGTCCAGCTGCCGGAGGTAGTTCTCCAGCCAGCGCGTGGTCTCGAGATCGAGGTGGTTGGTGGGCTCGTCCAGCAGGAGGAGATCGGCCGGGGCCACGAGCTGGCGCACCAGTCCCAACCTGCCGCGCTCGCCGCCACTCAATCCCTCGGGCCCGCGGCGGCGCGCCTCGTCGGGATCGAAGCCGAGCCCGTGCAGCACCGCGTCGATCCGGGCGGCGATGCTGTAGCCGTCCTCCCGCTGGAAGCGCTCGAGATCCCGGTCGTAGCGGGCGAGCGCCTGCGCGAGCGCCCGGTCGCCGGCCTCGGCCAGTGCGACCGCCTGCTCCGCCAGCGAGCGCTCGAGATCGAG
>CAYPAE010000019.1:9920-12282 GCA_964408595.1 uncultured Gemmatimonadaceae bacterium
GTGAGCTGATGCTGCCGGCGCACCAGCGGCAGGCGGAGGAGGAGCGGCTCCTCGACCAGCTTCTCGAGCCAACGGTCCTCGCTCAAGCGTGAAATGCCGAGCCCGAGATCGGCGTATCGGCGGGAGCCGCGGTCCACCAGCGCCTCGACGCCGAATTTCTGCGCGAAGCGCTTGAGCTCTCCGGGCGACGCTGCGCGCTCCTCAAGGTCTACGAAGTGGGTCTTGATCCGCCGCTCGGCGAAGAAACGCAGTGCCTTGCGGGTGTCGGGGTTCTTGCGGATGCCGAAGATCTGGACTTCCATGGCGCCCAATCTACACCAGCAAGGGCGCCCCCACGGTCAACCGACCGGTGCCGGAATGCACCAGGTTCTGGCCGAACATGACCTCGCCGCCGACTTTGCGGTACGTCGCCAGGGTGCGGAGCGGCTCGACTCCGCGCTCGGTGGTCTCCTGGTCCGTCGTGGTGACCACGCAACGGCCGCAGGGCTTGACCGCGCGGAACTCGATCTCGCCGAGCCGGAAGGCGGTGAGCGAATCCTCCACGTAGGGGCCATCTCCTCGGATGACGAGGTTGGGGCGGAACCGATTCATAGGAAGCGGGGCCGGCAGGCGCGTGTTGAGGTCCGCGAGCGATTCCTCGGAGATCAGCAGGAAGGGGAAGGCGTCTGCGAAGCTCACTCGGACGCCGGGTGACGCAAATGCGGGATCGGCGGGTCGCACGGTGTCGACCGGCATGTGGACCAGGCTGCACTGCGTGCCGAGCGCCTCCGAGAACCAGCCGGCGGGTCGCTCCCCGGTCCAGACTGCTTCACAGGTATCGCGCCACACCACCACTGTAGTGGTCACCGAGGGCGCCGGGTGCAGGGAGAGTTCGAGCGCCGGCATGCCGGGCGCGGTGACCCGCAGGGTGTCGCCGTCGATCGCGGGCCGGACCAGCGCCAGGCGAGGGTGGGTGCGTTGCGTGATGAGCTGGCCCCGCCGGTCGACGACCATCCAGCGGCGGTCGTGGCGGAGGCCGAAGCCGTCGACCTCCCACTCCTGGACCGAGCGGCCCCCGGCCGACTTAATCGGATAGACATGGAGCGCTGTGAGACGCAGCACGGCCGGGTCTGGCTCAGTCGGTGCCGGTCACGTCGCACGCCACGATTTCCGGCCTCCGGCGTCGAGATCGTACCTGCCCCGCGAGTATCTCCGACTGAGCCGGCACCGCGGCCGCGTCGCGCACCGCCAGCGATTTCCACGAGCGCTCTTCGGACTTAGGGCGCGACGAACGACCATGCCCCGGTAAGGTTTCCAGGCGCTCCCGACAACGCCACCACCCCGCGGACCGAAGTGCCCTGCGGGGGTACCGGGTCGAGGCGAAGATGCACCAGCAGGCGTGGCGGGCTGGCTGACATGGCAAGCGTCTGAAGCACTTCCTCCAGCTCCTCGGGCGGCTCGGCGGCGGCGTAGATGCCTCCGGTGCGGGCGGCGAGCTCCTGCAGACGCCTCGCCGCCTCCCCCTCCCCGGCCGCGGGACCGACCCCCACGGCGAACACGCGCACTCCGTGGGCGACGGCGACGTTATAAAGCGTGTCGGTGATCGCCGTATCGCTGGGAGCGCCATCTGTAATGATCACGAGTGTGCGCTGGTACGCCTGTGGAGTGGTCGAATCGACCCAGCGGACCACCTCCACCCCTGATCCGTAGAGCGGTGTCAGCCCTCCCGGAACCGCCTCGATCTGACTCAGCGCCGCGTCCAACACCGCGGCGTCTCCCGTGAACCCGGCGAGGAGAACAGTCCGCTGAAAACCGGGGGTGGGCTCCACCGAGCCTCGGCCGAAGTCGAGCAGGGCGACGATGTTTCCGGGGCGGCTCGGTAGGATGTCCCGCCAGAAGAGCTGCGCCGCCACGGCACGGATGCGATCCGGATCCGAGGACTGCATGGAACCCGAATCGTCTATGAGGATCGCTGTCGCGATGGGTTGGCTGTCCGCCGGCTCCACCTCTTGCGACAGCTGGGCCAGGGAAGCCGTCGGCGGGGCGGAGAGGGTCGTAGTGATGGCCCAGGGTTCGGTGAGGTACGTGCGACCGCCCTGGTCCGAGGGGACCAGATCGAGGGTGAACTCTCCGGCCGAGCGGAAGGTTCCCGAGTCGACCTGAACCACGACGGCGATTTGTAAGGGATCAGGCGGGTCGTTGGGCCCGCCGGACTCGGCGCAACTGGAAAGGAGCAGGCACAGGCACGCGCCGGTAACCGGAAACGGGTAGGAGCCGCGAACACCTCTCACCATCGTTCTCCTTGAGCACAGGGCACCAACGTAGCGCAGCGTTGCCTGCAAGGTGTCCGCGGATGTCAGTGGGCGACGAGAGACTCGCAGGT